>CAYWLF010000052.1:0-2795 GCA_964458875.1 uncultured Gemmatimonadota bacterium | reverse complement strand
CAGGCCGCTAGTCCTACTCGCGCACGCGGGCCAGCCGCAGAGCGTTCGCCGTCACGACGAGAGAAGCACCCATGTCTCCCACCAGCACGGCAACGATCAGTGACACCCAGCCCAACGGCACGCCGATCGCCAGCACCACCTTTACCAGCAGGGCCGCCACGATGTTCTCCCTGATGACTCGCCGGCTCCGCCGGGCCAGCAGGTAGAGGTAGGGCAGCCGGGCCAGGTCATCTCCCATCACTGCTATATCAGCCGTTTCCAGCGCGGCGTCCGATGCGGCGGCCCCCATCGCTATCCCCACCGAGGCGGCGGCCAGCGCCGGCGCGTCGTTGACGCCGTCGCCCACCATGGCTACGTAGCCCGTTTCTTCCTCCAACCGTTTGACCGCATCGACCTTGGAGGCCGGCTCCAGGCGAGACCACACGTCGTCCGCCCCCGCTTCCCTCCCCGCCTCCTCCGCCGCCTGCTTGAGATCGCCGCTCAGCACCACCACTCGCGCGATGCCCAGCTTGCGCAGTTCACCGATGACGTTGGGAGCGACGGGTCTCAGCGGATCAGTGAGTGCCAGGACTGCGATCACCACTCGCTGCCCTTCGTCCGGCGCCCTCACGAGGACCACAGGCGTTTTCCCCTGGGCCGCCAGTTCGTCAAGCTGCGGAATGGAGTCCGACACTCCCTGCAGCCCCGGCCGCCCTACGATATGGACCACCCCACCGATCCGGGCCCTGGCTCCCTGTCCAGGGTGGGACTCGAATTCCGTGACATCCAGGGCATCCCCCGCCCCGTTTGCCGCTCGAACGATCGCCCGGGCTATGGGGTGCTCGGAGCGCGCCTCCACCGCCGCGGCCAGGGCCAGAACCTGGCTTCTGTCGAGATCGGCCAGCGGAATGACATCCGTCACCTCGGCCCGTCCGTGCGTGAGGGTTCCCGTCTTGTCGAACGCCATCACGCGGACATCGGCCATTCGCTCGAGGCTCGCTCCCCCCTTGATGAGGACGCCCTGGCGCGCTGCACTGGTGATCGCACTCACCACCGACACCGGCGTCGAGATCACCAGCGCGCACGGGCAGGCGATCACCAGAAGCGTCAGGCCCCGCAGAAGCCACGTCGAGAATGGCTGCCCGAAGACGCCCACCGGCACCACCACGACCAGCACCGCCCCCACCGTCACGACCGGCGTGTAGTAGCGCGCGAATCGTTCAACGAAGCGCTCGCTTGGAGATCGCCGACGCTCGGCCTCCTCGATCAGCCGGATCATACGAGCGAGCGTCGTATCGCCGGCGTCGCGCCCACTCCGGACGACCAGAAAACCCTCGTGCACGATGGACCCCGCGTACACGTGATCCCCCGCCGCCTTCTCCGCGGGCATCGACTCGCCCGTGATAGGCGCCTCGTTGACCGCGGATTGCCCCTCGACCACTTCACCGTCAACCGGTATCCGCTCTCCCGGTCGCACGACCACCAGGTCTCCCGCGGCCACGTCCGCCGCGCGCACTGAGATCTCACGCTCCCCCCGACGGACTCGCGCCACCTCCGGAGACAGCTCCATCAGGGACCGTACCGAAGCCTCAGCCCGTTCCGAGGCAAATCCCTCCAGGAGCTCGGCGACCGAAAACAGGAACGCGATCGCGGCGGCTTCCATGTACTCGCCGATCGCCATCGCGCCGATCACCGCGAGGAGCATGAGAACGTGCATGTCCAGCACACGCCCCCTCAGGGCGCCGACTGCACGAGGGAGGAAATTGGAGGCACCGACGACCGCCGCCGCCACGAAGAGGAGATCCTCTCCGCTCGGCCACGCGGGTCCTCCATGCGAATCCACGATGGTCCCGTGCAGCACCAGCCGCGACGCCAGCCCAGCAAAGAAGAGGGCCCCCGCCAGGTACGTCCGATGGGCCCGGCGGCTGGACCAGACCCGAATTCCCCCTTCACCGACCCCCGTCGGGACCAGTACCGTGTAGCCGAGATCTCCGATATCCCTCCGGATGGTCTCCGCGTCCAGTACCTGAGGATCGTATTCGACCTCCAGGCGGCGGGATACCGGGCTACCCTCGACGCCAACGATCCCGGGCCGCTTGACCATGCCTCGTCGGATGGTGTCGAGACAACTCGCGCAGTCCATGTCCTCGACTCGGAATTCCACGCGTTCGAGCCGCGCGGCTCGGACGTCGGTAGACAGGGTTGCTTCGGGATCGATGGGTTCGGAGGCGCAGCCCCCGTCGCACTCACAGGAAGTGGATGGATCAGTCATGGATCGAGGTTAGTGGCGGTGGGCGGTCGAGTCCAGCGGACCCGTGCGCCGAACTCCTCTCCCGGCTCTCGAGCCTGGGGGCTCAGCCGCGCAGAACACCGTACAGGAGGAACATGGCCATCATAACAGCGATCGCCACAACGAGGGGGCCGACGAATAGTGCCCGATACAATTTCGAATCGAACTTCAGGTGCATGAAGAAGCCGACGACCATCGTGAACTTGGCCGCGGACAGCGTGAGAAGGATCGGCACCAGCACGGGCCTGAGCGCCTCCATATAGAACACCCCGACCTCGACGGCCGTGATCAAACCGAGAATCGCCGCGACAAGGATGTACGTGCGGTTGCTCGGGTGCGCGTGCTCTACGTGTTCCTGAGTCTGCGTCATTCGGCGCTGCTCCTTCTCAGACCAGCAGATAGATGAGGGTGAACAGCACGATCCACACGACATCCACGAAGTGCCAATAGAGACCTGCGATCTCAACCGTCTCGGCGTTGGCCTGGGTCAGCCGCCCTCGCTGGGCCATGAAGAACAGACTGAGGA
>CAYWLF010000051.1:5945-12073 GCA_964458875.1 uncultured Gemmatimonadota bacterium | reverse complement strand
GCACGTTTTTCAAGGCCGGCATAGTATATCCGGCCTATGTCCCCTGAGCAACAGAATCCGGGCCCTGACGGGGCCAACGTGGAGCACATGGAGCGATCCCTGCCCGGGGATGTCACCCTGGGTCGGAGTCTCGCCCTCGTCCGCTACCTGCGAGACCACTGTGAGTGGGACGCGCGCCAGACGCCGGGCAGCCTTAGACCCTACCTGCTGGAGGAAGCTCACGAGGTGGCCGACGCCGTCCTCTCAGGCCAGGACGACGACCTGCGGCGGGAGTTGGGCGACCTCCTGCTCAACGTCGCTTTCCAGGTCGTCCTGGCGGAGGAGCGAGGAGCGTTCGACGCGGCGAGCGTAGTGGCCGGCATGGAAGACAAGATGCGCGAGCGCCACCCGCACGTGTACGGCGATGCGGAGGAGGCGCCCGATTGGGAGCGGATGAAAGCCGCCCAGCGCGAGCAGGACCGGGTGGACTCCGATCTCGTCAATTCGCCCGCTGACCCATTCGACGGTCTCCCGGCAGGTCTCGAGCCATTGAGCCGCTCGCTGCGCATGCAGGACAGGGCCGCGGGCCTGAACTTCGACTGGCCGAGCGTGTGGGGCGGGGTCGACAAGCTGGTGGAGGAACTGGGGGAGCTTCGGGAATCGCTCGAGGCTGCGGATTCAGGCGACGCGGTGGTCGGCCAGGCGGCAGATCTACGAGTCGAAGATGAACTCGGCGACCTGCTGTTCGCAGCGGTGAACGTAGCACGCCTGGCCGGCGTTCACCCTACGACGGCGCTCGAGCGGTCAGCGGCCAAGTTCGCCGGTCGATTCCGAGCGCTTCTGGCCCTCGCCGCGACAGACGGACTCGACCCCCGTGAGGCGAGTCTCGAAGACCTGGACGTACTGTGGGAACGGGTAAAGGCGGCCGGGATCAGCCGCCCGTGAGCTGCTTGACCTGCTTCTGCCCGCTGCGCACGCCTGCCCCGACGACGACACCGTAGATCAGGGCCGTGAAGGACCCCAGAACGGGCAGCAGCGCGACGACCGGAGCGGCGACCAGTACGCCCGCCACACCCGCGATCCAGGGCGCCGCGGGTTTCTGCGCCGAGTCCACGAAGCGCAATCGGGTACGCACGAACTCCCTGACCTTGACGTAGCTGACGCCCATCCCGGCCCCAGCGGCCGCGAGCATCAGTGCAGCAATGAGCTCCATGTTGCCTCCTCTCGCCTCCCCGTACGGAGACCGGCGGCGGATCGTTTCAAGCGGTCCGCCGGGCTCGTCGCCCGCTAGGGCGTAAGGCGGGTCATCATGCGGGGAAACGCGATGGTCTCCCGAAGGTGGGGAACCCCGCAGATCCACGCGACGGTCCGCTCGAGTCCCAGGCCGAACCCACTGTGCGGGAACGTGCCGTGCCGTCTCAGGTCCAGGTACCAGTCGTAGGTGTCTTCCGGCAGGCCTTCCTCGCGAATACGGGCCAGGAGCCGGTCGTAGTCGTCCTCCCTCTGGCTGCCACCGATGATCTCACCGTAGCCCTCGGGGGCGAGGAGGTCGTTACACTTCACGGTCCGCGGGTCCTCCGGATTCTCCTTCATGTAGAAGGCCTTGGCCTCGCGCGGATAGTCATAGACGAACAGTGGCTTCTCCCGGCCCTCAGTCAGCACGGTCTCGTGCTCGGCGCCCAGGTCTTCCCCCCACTCGATCTCGACTCCGGTCTCGCGGAGGGACGCTACGGCATCCGTGTAACTCAACCGATCGAACGGGGGCGAAACGGCCTTGAGCCGGTCCACGTCGCGGTCGAGTTGGGCCAGCTCGTCGCCGCGCCGTTTCAAAACTCGATCCACGATGTAGGATACAAAGTCCTCCTGGAGCCGCATGTTCCCTTCGGAATCCAACCACGCCACCTCGGGTTCGACCATCCAGAACTCCGTGAGGTGCCGCCTCGTCTTCGATTTTTCGGCCCGGAACGTGGGTCCGAAGCAGTAGACTTTGCCGAGCGCGGCGGCAGCTGCCTCGACATAGAGCTGACCGGTCTGTGCCAGGTACGCCGTCCCCAGATCGAAGTACTCCGTGCTGAACAGGGTACCGGCAGATTCACCGATCGCCCCGGTCAGAATCGGAGAGTCCACCAGGACGAAGTCCCGTTCGTAGAAGAAGTCGCGGATGGCCTTCACGATCTCGTCCCGCACTCGCATGATCGCGACCTGGCGACTGTGCCTGAGCCACAGGTGTCGGTTGTTCAGGAGGAAGTCGACCCCGTGTTCCTTCGGCTGTATCGGGTACTCGTCCGAGGAACCGACCACCTCCAGCCGGCGCGCGGTGATCTCGTAACCACCCGGCGCCCGGTCGTCCTGTCTCACGGTTCCGTCTACGCGCACGCTGCTCTCGAGCGAAAGGTCTGCCACGGCCGCCCACGACTCGTCGTCCACTTCGTTACGCGCGATCACGACCTGGACCATGCCCGTTCCGTCGCGCAGTTCGAGGAACGCGATCTTGCCACTGGATCGAAACTTCGCCACCCAGCCGAAGAGCGCCGCCTCCTGCCCCGATTTCGAGGCCAGATCGCGAACGCCGGTCACCGTTTCCATGTCAGGGCATTCCGTGGTTGGGGTCCGTTCGAGGCGCGTACACTAGACCGGTGTCAGAAGCGAGTCAACGTCAACCGACCGCATAGAGCGCGGCTTGATCCGCGTACCGCTCCTGGAGCACTCGGGCGAACGGGCGGTGGCGGGCGGACGCCAGGTCCGGGTCGGCCTTCACCATGGCTCGGGCTTTCTGTCTCGCGTGCTCGAGAAGCTCGTAATCCCTTTCGAGGTCGGCGAATCGCAACGTGGGAAGACCATGCTGCTCGGCCCCGAACAGGTTTCCCTGGCCGCGCAGCCGAAGATCCTCGCGTGCGATCTCGAATCCGTCGTTCGTGCCGGCAAACGCTGTGAGCCGCTCGGGCGCGCCGTCTCCCGAGTAGAAGGCCACGCAGTAGCTCTGGTCGCCGCCTCTACCCACCCTGCCACGGAGCTGGTGGAGCTGGGCCAGGCCGAACCGGTCCGCGTGCTCGATGAGCATCACCGTAGCGTTCGGCACGTCAATGCCGACTTCGATGACTGTCGTGGCGACGAGTAGCTGCGTTTCCCCGGAGAGAAACCCGCGCATGATCTCCTCTTTGTCCGGTCCGCTCATTCGACCGTGCAGCAGCTCCAGGCGGAACTCCGGAAACAGCTCCGACAGTTCCTCCACCGCCCGGCTGGCGGCCGCAGCCTCTACGGTGTCGGACTCATCGATCAGCGGGTACACCACGTACCCCTGTCGCCCCTTGGCCAGCTGCGCGCGAAGAAACTCGAACGCCGCTGCGCGGTCCCCCGGCCCCCGTACGCCGGTGATCACGGATCTCCGGCCGGGAGGCATCTCGTCGATCACGCTTAAGTCAAGGTCACCGTACACGGCGAGGGCAAGCGACCGCGGAATCGGCGTGGCGGACATCACGAGCGTGTCCGCCGCGCCTCCCGCGTCGCGGAGGGCCCGGCGCTGTTCCACTCCGAATCGATGCTGTTCGTCGATCACCACGAGGCCTGGAGCGTCGAACCCCACACCCTCCTGGATGAGGGCGTGTGTTCCCACGACAACCGACGCTCGACCTGAGCGGGCATCCTCGAGTACGCCCGCCCGCCTCTTGCCCTTGACCGAGCCCGTGAGGAGCGCGGGCTCGATCCCTACCGGGCCCAGGAGGTCCGTCAGGGTCCGCTGGTGCTGCTCGGCAAGCAGTTCGGTGGGAGCCATGATCACCGACTGTCTTCCGCAGTCCGCGGCGCGCACCATCGCCGCGGCCGCCACGACGGTCTTACCGCAGCCCACATCGCCCTGCAGCAGGCGATACATGCGGGCCGGGCTCTCCATATCGGTCCTGATCTCGCGCCACGCCCGCTCCTGCGCGTCCGTCAGACGATACGGAAGCGATTCCAGAAAACGACCGGTCAGGATGGGAGGCGCGGCCAGGGACAACCCGGGCTCCCGGCTCTGGTACTGGTGGCGAGCCCGCGCGTGCAGGAGCTGCAGAAAGAACAACTCCTCGTAGGCCAGGCGTCGCATCGCCGGTCCGACCTGCGACAGCGCCTGGGGCCGGTGGAGCGTCTCCAGCGCTTCCGGCAGGCGGATCAGACCGACCGCTCGCAGCCAGTCGGGCTCGAAGATCTCGGCGTCTCCGGCCTCCGTCAGCAGATCCTCCAGGTTCTCCTCGACGATCCCGCGGATCTGCCTGTGGCTCAGACCCTCCGTGGCCCGGTAGACCGGGAAGACCACCCCGGACCCGGTCTCTCCGTCATTGGCCGAGGCCAGGAGGGTATGCTCCCGGGGACGCATCTGCCGCCCGTGGTAGAAGCCCACGGTTCCAGATGCGAGAAGCAGGTCGCCCTTTCGTATCGTGTTGTCCAGCCACGGTTGGCCGGGCCACGCGCACTCGATGAGTCCCGAGTCGTCCTTGAGGACGGCGTGAAATATTCGCAGACGCCGTCTCGTCGGAATCACGCCCTTGGACACGACGTGCCCGATGATCGTCGCATCGTCACCCGGTCTGAGCGTCGAGATCCTGGCAACCGTCGTTGCGTCCTCGTAGCGATGCGGGATGTGATACAGGAGATCGCGTGCCGTCCGCACCTCCATGCGGGCCAGCTTTTCCGCCCGGCGGGGACCCACGCCCTTCAGGTACTGGACCGACCGTTGCAGGTCGCTCGAACGTCGAGTCATGTCACCCCAGTAGCTTTTCCAGGTATCGATCCGGGTCGAACGGCTCCAGGTCCGCCTCCCCCTCGCCGGTACCGAGCCACCGAACGGGAACGCCGAACTGCCGGCTCACGGCGACGGCCGTCCCGCCCCTCGCCGTGCCGTCGTACTTCGTCAGCACGATGCCGCTCAGGGGCAGACCCTGTCCGAACTCCTGCACCTGGTTCAGGACGTTCTGTCCGGCCGTCGAGTCTACCACGAGCAAACGTTCGTGCGGGGCTCCTTCGACCTGGCGACCGGCTACCCGGTCGATCTTGCGCAACTCTTCCATGAGATTCGTCTGAGTGTGCAGCCGGCCGGCGGTATCGATGATCAGAACATCGGAGCCGCGGGCCTCCGCAGCCTGGGCCGCGTCGAACGCAACAGCAGCCGGATCGCCGCCCGGCTGCCCACCCACGAAGTCCGCTCCCAGGCGCTCCGCCCAGATGCGCAACTGCTCCTGGGCGCCGCTCCGGAACGTGTCAGTGGCTGCGAGCGTCACCTTCAGACCGGCGTCGATAGCGCGCCTGGCCAACTTCGCCGCCGTCGTCGTCTTGCCCGTCCCGTTCACACCGAGGACCAGGATTACGAAAGGCCTCGAACCGGCAGATGCTTCGAAGTCCGGAGTATCCTGTGCCCCATCCTGCGCGCCGGCTGGAGACGTGAGGATCTCCCGGATGCGGTCCGAGAGCAGTTCGCGCAGTTCCGTCTCCGTCTTCACCTTCCCGCGGCGCGCCGCTGACTCCAGCTCCTGGACCAGGTCCATCGAGGCATCGACTCCGAAGTCTGCCTCCAGCAGGACTCGCTCCAGCTCCTCGATCGAATCGTCGTCGATCCCCTTCACCAGCACCGCAACGTCGGTCAGCGACAGATCGACGATCTTCTGCCATAGCGATCGACCGCCAGGCTGCCCCCGCAGGCTCATGCCCTCACCGCTCACTCCACCCCCTGGTTTCATCTCAATCCCACTCTGCGTCTCCATAGCCACTCCGCGCACAACAGAACGATCGCGACCGCGAATGGCCATACGGGCGGATCGGAGCGTGGATCGGCCCGCTCCTTTACGGCGTCATCCGGACGTACTTCGAGCGGAAGCCCCACGCGATTCGGCATCTCCTCGAGGCGAAGGTTCACGTGGAAAGGTCGCCCGATCCGGAAGGGAGTCCCCCCGGTCGTACCTGTCGCGAACAGACGGGCATCTCCACGCTGGAGGGGCGGCCCGACGATGGCGATCACCGAATCGGACGGGCCGCGCGACCACACGACGGCACCGGAGGCGTCTTCCAGCTGCACGGCAAGATCGCGAACGTCTGGCGCCACGCGCCACCGCACCGAGTCGCCGGAACGGAGATACGGATCGACCAGCCGAATGGGTTGCGGGGCGGAGCGCTCCACCAGC
>CAYWLF010000051.1:0-5935 GCA_964458875.1 uncultured Gemmatimonadota bacterium | reverse complement strand
GCGGGTCAGCCCCGCGAAGAGCCCCCGATACAGGGAAAGCCCCTGCCCACCCCTCGCGGCCCAACGCCAGGTACCCTCGCCCTGCACGACGGCCCAACGGCGGCCTTCGGTGGACCCCAGCAGGGCGATCGGACTCTCGGTTCCGCGGCGATCGCGACGGCCGGACAGCACTGAAACGTCAGCTCTTCCCGTCGAACCGTAGAGGCGAGTCAACGGAGGCAACTCCCCGGCGTCCACCCCGATCAGGTGGGCTGACACCGGACCGGGGGGCGGCGGCATTTCAACGTACCACTCGCCCGGAAGGGCCTCCCGCACGGAGACACCGGTGCCGGAGACCGGGCCCTCGCCCCGCACGAGGTGCATGACGGAGCGGCGGCGGCGAGCGGCCGCCTGGAGCCAGGCGGGCAGGTCGTCAGGGGCGCCCTGGATCACGAGAAGGGTCGCAAGCCCGACGGCTCGACGTACCGATGCTTCCGGGATTCCACTTGCCGGCCGACGCCCCGATCGAATCCAGCTTCCGTCACCAATACGCAGGAAGACGCGGGCTCCGCCGGGTACCGACCTCGCGAAAACTGGCGACAGGTACCGCGTCTCCCAATCGGGATCCACCGAGATCAACACCGCTCCCGTGGGCTCGGGAGACACTCTGACCCACGCGCGGGCCCGGGCTCCCGCATCCCACGGCGCCTCCTCTCCATCGATGATCACATCAGCTGGACGCCACTCGGCGGAGTCGGAAGCGAGGTCCGCCTGGACTCGAAACACGGCTTCAACCGATCGGCCGTCCGCCGGGAGTTCGACGGTGGTCGCCTCACTCGTGCCGTCACCGAATTCGAGGATCACCCGGGCTGAATCGCCCGCACGACCGGCTGCGACGATTTCCGCCCGGACTTCGAGCGTGTCGCCGGCGGTGAGCATTCGCGGGGTGTTCACGAATCGAATTCCGATGCGCTCCACATCCTCTGCCACCCGGACCTCCCGAACGGCGATGCCGAGTCGCTCGGACATGCGCCGGCCGGCCTCACGGTCTGTCAGCTCACCGTCGGTGACGATGATCAGGGAGTCGGCCCCTGAAACACGGGCCTGCTCGATAGCGTCGACGATTCGCGAGTCCCCGCCCGTGGCTTCGAGACGCTCGAGATCGGAGGACTCGATCCGAGCCGTCCGCCGTGCAAACGACCAGATCGACGCGGAGCGCCTTTCGCCGTGGAGTTCCGCCGCGGCCTCCCGGGCGGCCTGCATACGGGTGGTCCCGGAGGTCCCGACCGGGTAGCCCATGCTCCGGGAGTAGTCGACGAGAATGGCGACGCGCGCAGCGGGATCATCCCGGTTGCCAAGCGGTGGCATCCAGGGAGCGGACAGGAAGAAGAAGATCGCGGCGCCCCTCAGGACCGCGGCCAGGCTGCGCCCCCTCACCTTCTCCTCGCGCCGACCGTACCACCAGACCGCGACCGCGACCGCCAGAGAGGCGGCCGCTCCGAAAGCCAACCAAGGCATCACGGGTGAGTCCGGATCAGTCGGCGACCGCCGGTCCGACGAAATCGGACGCCGTCGCCGGAAGAGCTACGCCCGACAGCACGTCCAGCGCGTCGTCACGGTCGACCATGAAGTCCGACATGTACTGTTCCTCGAGCGCCGGAGCCGAGGGGAGGTTCATGGTCGAGATGTTCCGGTGAGCGCCGTTCTGCAGGAACTCGTAGTGGAGATGCGGACCGGTGGCCAGTCCCGTCGAACCGACCCGCCCGATCACCTGCCCCTGGTCAACCCGGGCTCCCGCCCGGATGCCGGCCGCGATCGAACTGAGGTGGGCGAACCGGGTCTCGATTCCGTGCGTGTGCCGGATCGAGACCATCCGACCGTAGTTACCCCAGGTGCCGGCGCGGATCACGGTACCGGCGGCCGTAGCCTTTACGGACGTGCCGTGGGGGGCTCCATAGTCCGTGCCGCGGTGAGCCCTGTACTGCCTGAGCACCGGGTGGTAGCGCCGGTTCGAAAACCCGCTGGTGACGCGATACGGCACCGGGTATCGGAGGAACACGCCCCGCAGGGCTTCGCCCTCCACGTCGAAGTAGTCACGCCGTCCGCCCGGACGAGTGTATGGAATCGCGGACATCACCCGGCCTCGGCTGCGGAGTTCGATCGCCAGGAATCGGCGGGTACGAACCGTTCCATCCGGTCTCAGCTCCCGCTCGATGGCCACCCGGAACGCATCTCCCCGGCGGATATCGCGCGTGAAGTCGACCTTCCAGGCGAACACGTCCGCCAGATCGAACACGTATTCCTGAAACTCGCCTTCGCCCAGGCGGTCCACCTCGCCTGTCAACTCGGCATACCACAGACTCGACTGAATCAAACCTCCGAGCAGCAGAGTGTCCACCTGGATCGGCACGGTGGCCACGTCGCTGGCCCAGCCATCGGTCCGAGCGTTCAGCGTGAGCAGCGAATCCTCGTTCAGCTGCAGGAAAACCTGCTCGGCTTGCCCTCCCGGCGGACCCGTGAGGCGGACAACGACTCCCGGTCGGAACGAGCGAGGATTCTTGTATTCCCTGACGACCTCGATCAGCTGATGAATGTCCTGGGGAGAAAAACCGCGACCGTCCAGGACCTCAGCCAGTGTCTCTCCGGTCCGCAGGGTGTCGTACACGCTCTCGGGAGGTGGCGGAGCGGGCACGAACACCGTGCGGATGTTCTCGTCTGCGGGCGCGGTTCGAGATCGGAGCAACGACCATAGTCCGAGCCCTGCGAGGAGGAGAGCCGATACGGCCACGACCGGAACTGCGACCCGCATGGGTAGCGCGACCCACGGCGTGCGTGGCCCTCGCTTCCCACGATTCGGTCCTGGTTTCGAGTCGGTGAAACGCAACTGATCGCTTCCTTCCAAAGTGGGTCCCGCGGGTCGTCAGTCCATCTGGCGCCGGATGAACGTCGGGATCTCCAGGTCTTCCACCTGCGATCGACCCGTGAAGGCACTGCCGATCTCCGGCAACGACCTCATGACGGGAGCCGGACCGCCTCCAATGACCGATACCAGCCTGGGCTTGACGATCGGTTCGCGGTCTACCGGAACCACCTTGAGCGATGGGACCGGCTCATCCTCGACCTGCTGTCCGAACCCGGTCGCGATCACGGTCACCCTGAGCTTCCCATCCAGGTTCGGATCGTGCACCGCCCCGAAGATCATCTCGGCTTCGTCGCCCGCCGCTTCCTGGACGATGGAGTTCACCGTCGTCACCTCATCGATAGCCAGATCCATGCCACCCGAGATGTTCACCAGGACGCCCGTAGCGCCGTTAATCGATACGCTGTCGAGCAGGGGTGAGCAAATCGCCTGCTGGGCAGCCTCAACGGCCCGCTCCTCGCCGGTGGCCTCTCCGGTCCCCATCAAAGCGGCCCCCCGATTGGACATCACGGTGCGGACGTCCGCGAAGTCGACGTTTACTTCTCCCGTGACACTGATCAGGTCGGAGATTCCCTGCGTGGCATGCAGGAGAACTTCGTCGGCCTTCTTGAGAGCGGCCCGGAAAGTGGTGCCCTTCCCAACGACCGAGAGAAGCTTCTCGTTCGGCACCACGATCATGGTGTCGACCGAACGCCGAAGGTCGCGGAGGCCCATCTCAGCGTGCCTCATCCGCTTCTTGCCCTCGAAGTTGAACGGTCGAGTGACGATGGCGATCACGAGCGCCCCCATCTCGCTTGCGATCTGACCGACACGCGGCGCCGCACCCGTCCCGGTGCCGCCTCCCATACCCGCCGTGACGAATACCAGGTCCGCTCCTTCCAGGGCACGACGCACCTCTCCCTCGTTCTCTGCAACGGCCTGGCGACCGATTTCCGGCCTCGCGCCGGCCCCGAGACCCAGGGTGAGCTTGCGCCCGATCTGCAGGCTCAAGTGCGCCGAGCAGTTATCCAGGGCCTGCGCGTCCGTGTTGATCGCCACGAACTCGACCCCGTCGAGATCCTCGTCGATCATACGGTTCACTGCGTTGCCTCCAGCGCCTCCGACCCCGACGACCTTCATGCGGGCGTTCCGCGTCGTCTCACGCTCGAACTCGAATACCATCTGTCCCTCCCGACTCGTTTGGGGGTTCATCCTTGCTCCGATCTCTAGTCCGACTCCGACAGGGGTCACGACTCAGAAGAAGTCGCGTAACCAGCCGGTCAATCGACTGAATGTTCGCTGCGCCAGGCCTCCACCCGTCTCTTGGGCCCGCATCTGTCCATACATCGCCAGCCCCACGGCGGTGGACAGGCGCGGATCGCGCGTCGCCTCTACGACTCCGTCCAGTCCAGCGCCCGGCTGGCCCAGGGTCACCGGCATGTTGAACACCGTTTGGGCCAGTTCAACGATTCCCTCGAGGCTGGCCCCACCTCCCGTCAGCACGACACCGCCCGGCAGCGCGCCCAGCAACTGCTTCTCCTCGAGCGCCTCGTAAACGAGCCCGAACATCTCATCCAGGCGCTGCTCGATGATGTGGGCGAGCAACTCGCGTGATACCTCCCGGGTGCGCCCCGGGGTCGGCCCGGCGATCTCGAGCGTTTCGTCCGCCTCGACCCCACGCGTGCTCGCGTTTCCCCGGCTTCGCTTGAGATCTTCGGCGTCTGCCAGGGGTATCCCGAGACCCTTGACGATATCGTTGGTGACCGTCACCCCACCCCAGGGAAGCGTAGCTACGAGGTGAAGCCGACCGTCGCGATACACCATCATTTCCGTGGCCGCTCCTCCGATTTCCAGGAGCACCACGCCCGCCTGTCGCGCATCGTCGGTGAGGACGGCAAGGCTGGTAGCCAGTGGAGAGAACACCAGCTCCTCGGTGCGATAGCCGGCACGATCGATCGCCTTGCGCATGTTCTGACAGGCCGGAGTACCGGCTGTCACCACGCAGACCTCGGACTCGAGGCGCGTGGCCTCCATGCCGCGTGGATCCTGGATTCCGGCCTGCCCGTCGACCATGTAGTCCTGCGGGATCGCGTGCAGGAGCTCCCGATCGGGAGGGATGACGATCGCGCGAGCCACCTCGTGCACCCGGTCCAGGTCTCCCTGGTCGACTTCATCCCCTGATACGGCTACGACGCCGGACGAGGAGCCGACGTCGATGTGGTCGCCCGCGACCCCGGCGTACACGACTCCGGCCTCCAGGCCGGCCATGTCCTCCGCGTCCCTCAGCGCTTCGCGAACGGACTCCGTCGCAGCCTCGATATGAGTGACGTTCCGGTTGCGGACACCTTCCGTGTGTGCAACGCCGACGCCCAACACCCGGACCCGCTCGGGCGTCGTTTCCCAGCCCGGCCCCAGCTCGACAACGACGGCGGTAGTCGAGGTGGACCCGATGTCGAGGCCGGCCAGGCACCGCGGACCGCCAATCATGCCGACTCCCTCAGCTCGACCACCACCTGGTCGCGGAAGCGGGCGTCAACCGAAATGACCCGGCCACGCTCGGCACATTCTCCGATCGCGTCCTCGGCCCGCAGGAAGGCCACCTCCGCTTCGTCGAGGGGAAGGATGACCGTCTCTGCATGGCTACCATCGAGGAGAAGCAGCTCGATCGCGTCTCCTGACGAGCGACGGATCTCCGAGACCCGGTGGACGAAATCAGGGCTCATGCGGTCCAGTCGCTCCATGACGGCGAGGACGCGCCGAGAGTCTTCGTCAGCCACGCGCCCGGCTTCTACCGTCGCCTGCAAAAGGATCGGCAGATCCAGGGAGTGGGCCGCGGGATCCAGCGGAAGAACAGTACCCTTGCCGTCCACCGGCTCCAGGACCGGAGCGGGAACCAGCGCTACCGGTCGCACCTCACGCAACTCGATGGTCAGGCGATTGAAGCCCTGGCGGCGGACCCTCGCCTCTTCGATCAGCGGATGAGTCTCCAGGCGGGCCTCGGACTCGGAGTGGTCGTCCCAGGCCGAAGCTTCGGGCGGTACCCCGGCCAGGACCCTC
>CAYWLF010000050.1:0-12100 GCA_964458875.1 uncultured Gemmatimonadota bacterium | reverse complement strand
GCGCCGGTCGCAGCGGAAGCAGCTTTCGCGCCATGGCGATCCCGACCAGCCCGGAACCGCCAAGCATCAGGATGTTCTTGCCCCGTATGTCCATTTCAACCGTTCCTATTCAGTGCTCGCAGCTGGTCGATCTCGCCCTTTTCGAGTGAGCGCCACGATCCGCGAGGGAGGTTCCCCAGCTCGAGCGGGCCGAACGCCACCCGCTTGAGTGCGTGAATCGTGAGATCCACGGCGTCCATCATCCGCCTGACTTCCCGGTTCCGCCCTTCTCGCAGGGACAGTTCGAGGATCACCTGGTCCGGGCGCGGGCCCGGATGGACCCTGAAGGTATCGACCGAGGCCGGGCCATCGTCGAGCTCCACCCCCACACGCAGTCGAGAGCCCACGTCTCGTGGAATGGGGCCGGCCACGGTGACCTCGTAGCGCCGCGAGACCCGGTTGCGCGGATGGAGCAGTGTCTCGGCGACAGAGCCTTCGTTCGTCAGGAGCAACATGCCTTCGCTCATGTAGTCGAGGCGCCCGACGTGAAAGAGAGACTCGAACTCCCGGTCTATCAGGTCGTACACGGTCGGCCGACCTTCGGGATCGTTGCGGGTGCACAGGCAGCCTGGCGGCTTGTGAAGCATGATCCAGCGTGAGGGCGCGAGTTGGACCTGGCGACCGTCCACCACCACCACGCTGACTTGCGGGTCGACCTTCGTGCCGAGTTCGGTGACGACGTGTCCGTCCACCCTGACCCGACCCTCCCGGATCAGCTCCTCGCTGGCTCTTCGCGAGGCCACACCCGCCCGCGCAAGATACTTCTGAAGACGCATGTCCGTCGCCACGTCAAAACCCCTCTTCCTCGGCCTCCTCCGCGGGGACGGATTCCTCCTCCGGAGGGGCGGGCTCCAGCCCCGAATCGTCCGGCAGCTCCAACTCGGCCTCCATCGCCTGCTGCAGCTCGCCAAGAACCACGGGTAACTCGTCCGGCCCCGGGAGATCGGAAAGGTCTTTGAGACCGAAGTGCTCGAGGAAATTCTGCGTGATTCCGTACAAGAGAGGTCGGCCCAGTCCTTCCCCACGACCGACGACCTCCACCAGATCCCAATCGAGAAGGGTGCGGAGAACGGAGCTCGCGCTCACTCCCCTAACGTCCTCGATTTCGATCCGGCCGATCGGATTGCGATAGGCGATGATCGCGAGGGTCTCGAGCGCTGCCGGCGAGAGGTGCGGCGCCCTGGGCACCGAATCGAACCTCTCCAGATAGGGGGCATACTCCGGTCGGGTCAGGATCTGGTACCCGTCGCCCAGCTGATAGATCTGGAACGCCCGTTCGGATTCCTCGTACGCATCGCGCAATGCCTGGATCGCCTCTACCACGCCCTCGGCGGCCAGGCTCTCGTCCGCCCTCGCGATCTCGTCCACGGTGAGCGGCGTCTGGCTCGCGAAGAGCGTGGCCTCGACGATCTGTTCGACCCTCACTCTGTCCCTCCCCCGGTCTCCGTCGATTCCGGAGCGGCCGGCGAACGTGTGCCAGCCCCCGGCAAGAGCCAGATCGAGGCAAACGGCTTGACCTGCTCCATGCGGAGCGCCTGCTGTCTCGCCAGCTCGAGTGCCGCGAGCAGCGCTGCCACCGCGTGCGCACGTGTTCCCCACGGTCTGAACAACCGGTCGAAGGACACCCGCTTGGCCTTCGCCAGAAGACGCCGCAGCAGTGAGACCTTCTCCTCCACGGTCACGGTCTGCGAAGGCGGGCGGACCACCACGGGGGGCGCCGGCTCGGGTATCCGCGCGGCCACCGACAGAAAGTCGGCAAGCGTCAACTCCAACTCGACGGGCGCGAGCATCGGAGAGGGCCGATCCGCGACGTACCCCTTGGCAAAATGGCGGCCTCGCTGTGCCTCCGCGCCCTCGAGCACGTGCACCACGTCCTGGAAGTGTTCGTACTCCAGTAACCGCCTGACCAGCTCAGCCCGTGGGTCCTCCTCCCAATCCGGTTGCTCGGGCCTCGGGAGGAGAAGCTGCGCCTTGATCCGGACCAGGGTCGCCGCCATCTCGAGAAACTCGCCCGCTCTCTCGATCGGCATCGCCTCGAGACCGTCCTCGAGAGCCCCCACGAACTGCCCCGTGATGCGGGCGATGGGGATGTCGAAGATGTCGATGTCCTGCGATCGGATCAGGTGGAGGAGCAGGTCGAGCGGGCCCTCGAACCGCTCCAGGGTTACCTGGAAGGGCTCTATGCCGCGGGGCTTGGTGTCTACGACCGGTGCACTCGGACTCATATCGACTTCACGAAGGACCTTGATTCAACACAAGGACCGGTGTATTCTATGCGGTCTTTGGACTCACGTGAGACGCGAACCAGTGAAGGAATAGAGCCTTGCCGACCATCAAGAGCGCAAAGAAGCGGCTTCGCCAGAACCACAAGCGGCGAGAGCGCAATCGGACGGTCCGTTCCGAGATTCGGACGCGGACGAAGAGCCTGCTGCAGACGGAGTCGTCGAGCGATGCCGAAGCGGCGTACCGGAAGGTCGCTTCCATGCTGGACACGGCAGCCCGCAAGGGTATCGTGTCGAAAGAGGCGGCCGCCCGACGCAAGTCCCGACTCGCTCGCTACGTTCGCGGTCTCGACAGCTGACGGCGTGCCCCGAAAGGGACGCCGACCGTAGATCAGCCCGCGCGCCCGCCAGGGTCGCGGGCTGTCGCTCTTCAGAGATCCTCCGTCTTTCCCTTGGACTCGCCGTCCGACCCTGATTCCTCGTCCTCGTCAAGCATCGCCGAAACGGCGTCGAAGTTGTCCGCGTCATCCAGGGACAGTGACTCCAGGAATTCGAGCTCGTCCATGAACTCATCGGGCTCCGCCTCGCCCGCATCCGTTTCTGGAGCTTCGACCTCTGCTTCCACCTCCTCGGCGACTTCGACATCGGCGACCTCGGCCTCCCCGACATCCTCGTCCACGACTTCCGCTTCCACGAACTCCGCGTCGGCGAATTCCATCTCGACGACAGCGGCTTCCACCAACTCGGCTGTTGCGACGTCCTCGCTCGCCACGTCGTCCAGGGGCTGGGTCATCCACGGGTCGGGCTCGGCGGGCTCGACGACGTCAACCGTCTCCGGGTCCTGGGTCTCCGCGTCAGGTTCCGGCCAAGTGTCCTCGGACGCCACCAGTTCTTCCGGGATCGGGGGCTCGGTCTCTACCTGGGCCGCGGCTGCGACCGCGGCGGCCCCCGTCAATTCGCTGAGCACCGTCTGCAGAGATTCCACGGCCGAGCGCTGCATCGTGAGTTCTTCCTGGAGTTCGTCGAGCGTGGTCTGTTGCTCGCCTCGTCGTCGCTCCCACTCTTCGTCATCGAACTCACCTACGGCATGCCGCAGCTCAGTCTCCTCGAGCTCCGCGGCATGTGCGTCGTGCCGACCCGCGACGCTGTCCACCACCTCGGACCGCTCTGCGAGGGCGGACTCGAGTTCCGTCCGATGCCCCTCCAGCTCGCCCTCGACTTGGGTCAGCCGGCTCTCGTAGTCTGAGCGGACCTTACCGGCCACTTCGGGACGGAAGTCGCTGCCCAGCTCATCGAGGCGGCGGAGCCAGTCCTGGAACGTGCCGCGCTTCTCGAGCAGGGACTGGATTGCTTCTGGTATCACGTGTCCGGCTTCCATCACGACCTCGGTTCTGTAGGTTTGCCTGAGACGCCGCGGCCGGCGCCGTCCCCTGGACCTGCACTACTCCCTCGTGAATCGGACCTCGCCGCCCACGATCGTCCGGTGAACGCGGCCCACCAGCTCCCAGCCGGCGATCGGGGTGTTCCGGCTTCTCGACCTGAAGTCCGTCGGATCGACCGTCCAATGTTCATCTGGGTCAAATACGACGATGTCCGCCGGCGAGCCGCGCCGCAACGTACCGCTCTCGAGACCCATGATGCGAGCGGGATTGCACGACATTCGCTCGATCAGTCCGGAGACGGTGAGGCGACCGGTCTGCACGAGCGCCCGCATGGACAGTCCGAGCGCCGTTTCGAGCCCGTTGATCCCGAACGGAGCGTAGTCGAACTCCTGCTCCTTCTCTTCGTACGTGTGCGGCGCGTGGTCCGTGGCGATGACATCGATCACGCCGTCGATCAACGCCTGCGTGACCGCCTCCACGTCCTCTTCGGTGCGAAGCGGCGGGTTTACCTTGGCCTCGGTGTTGTAGCCCCGGCACATCTCGTCCGTGAGGATAAGGTGGTGCGGCGTGACCTCGGACGTCACCGTCAGCCCCTTCTCTCTCGCCAGGCGAAGCTGCTCCACGGACTGGCGAGCCGACACGTGGCACACGTGCAGATGTCCGCCCGTGAGTTCGGCCAGTTGCACGTCGCGGGCCACGATGCAGGATTCGGCTGCGTTCGGCAGGCCGCGAAGCCCGAGGGCCGTAGCGACCACCCCCTCGTTCATGACTCCGCCCGCGAGAGACATGTCTTCCGCGTGCTGGAGCACCGGAATACCGAACGACTGGGTGTACTCCAGCAGGCGGCGCATCAGGCCGGTGTCCCACACGGGAGCGCCGTCGTCGGAAACTGCGACGGCCCCCGCCCTGACCAGTTCACCGACCTCCGTCATCCGCTCGCCCTTCTGGCCGATGGAGGCCGCGCCGATCGGCATCACCTGGGTACCCCGGGCTGCCCGGGCAGCGAGGCGCAGGTAGCCGACGGCCGCGGGGTCGTCGATGGGCGGATCCGTGTTCGGCATGGCCCAAACGGTCGTGAAGCCGCCGGCGAGCGCGGCGTGCGAGCCCGTGTGAATCGTCTCCTTGTGCTCGCCGCCCGGCTCTCGCAGGTGCACGTGCAGGTCGATCAGTCCAGGAGCGACCACCTGGCCCGAGGCGTCCAGCACCTCGGCACCATCGGGACCCGTGATGTCACTTCCGACAGCTTCGATCCGGCCGTCGCTCACCAGCACGTCGGCCAGACCGTCGAGGCCCTGTGACGGGTCCAGCACCCGACCACCCCGAATCAGCAGCGGCCTGTTCATGCGCTCTCCCGTTTCGCGGCCTCGGCCCCACCCGGAACGCCGCCGGCGAGCAGGTACAGGACCGCCATTCGAACCGCCACTCCATTGGTAACCTGCGGCAGGATCACGGACTGGGGACCGTCAGCCACGGAGGAATCGATCTCCACTCCCCGGTTTATCGGCCCCGGGTGGAGAATCACCGTGTCGCGCGGTGCCTTTTCGAGGCGGGCGCGGGTCACGCCGAACGCGCGGTTGTACTCACGCAGCGACGGTATGAAACCGGTCTGCATGCGTTCCAGTTGGAGGCGGAGCACGTTGAGCGCATCGGCCCATTGAATCGCGTCCTCGACGTGGTTGAAGATCTCGACGCCCAGTTCTTCAATGCCGTGTGGGATCAGGCTGCGCGGGCCGCAGACCGCGACGTCCGCCCCCAGCGCCCGAAGCCCGAAGATGTTCGAGCGAGCCACCCGCGAATGTACGATGTCCCCGACGATGCAGACCTTCAGCCCCGCAAGCCGACCAAGACGATCCCTGATCGTTAGCATGTCCAGCAGCGCCTGCGTCGGGTGCTCGTGCTGGCCATCCCCGGCGTTGATCACGTTCGAGGGAATGCGGTCCGCGAGAAAACGAGCCGCGCCGGACGAACTGTGGCGGATCACCACCATGTCGATCCGCATCGCCTCGAGGTTGCGCGCCGTGTCCACCAGGGTCTCGCCTTTCACCACCGACGAACCGCTGGAACTGATGTTCACCGTGTCGGCGCCCAGCCGTTTCTCGGCGAACTCGAACGATATGCGGGTCCGAGTGGACGGCTCGAAGAACAGGTTGACGATCGTCTTGCCGCGCAGCACCGGCACTTTCTTGATCGCTCTCTCGCTGATCTCCTTGAAGGGCTCCGCGGTGTCGAGGATTCCCGTGATCGTCTCCGCCGACAGCCCCTCGAGACCGACGAGGTCCTTGCCGAGCTCGAACTCCGGTCTGGACTGGTTCATTCGCTCTCCGCAGACGAAACGAGGGTGACGGACAGCTCATCGTCCAGCTCGGGCACCCGAACCTCCACGCGCTGCCCTTCCCCAACCTCGACGGCCACTCCCACGTGATCCGCCTGGATCGGCAGCTCACGGCCACCACGATCGGCAAGCACGCACAACCCCACCCTGCGCGGCCTGCCAAAATCCGCCAGTTCGTTCAGGGCTGCATTGACCGTGCGTCCCGTATACAGGACGTCGTCCACGATCACGATGCGGAGGCCGTTGATATTCCCCGGGATCTCCGTCTTCCCGATCACCGGTCGCGGACCGATCTGGTCGAAGTCATCCCGGTACAGAGTGATGTCGAGGGTCCCGGTGGGGATCTCCCGCCCCGCAGACTCGGAGACCAGGGCCGCGATTCTCTCGGCCAGCTCGACGCCGCGCCGGTGAATCCCGACGAGCATGAGGTCCTCGACCGCACCGTCCTCCATGATCTCCCGGGCCATGCGCGATAGGACTTGGTCGACGCCGGGGCCGTCAAGCAGCAGGGCCGTCATGTCAGGGGTCGACATACGAAGCGCCTTTCCGTGGCGGCTGGGTGTAGACGGTCCCACGAGGACCGTACTCGCCGCAGTATACGGGCCCGCTGCCGGTGGATCAACGGCCCCGAAAAGGGCCTCTGGAAGGCACTTGCGGGCACCCTGTCGGCTTTACAAGAACGGGGTGCGATCTCTAGCTTCCCGACCGCCCGGAGGCTCCCCTGGAAGGTCTCCCGGCTTCATTGCGCGGAGGAGTCGTCATGTCGAGACGGTGGGTCGCAGGCTTGTTGTTCCTGGCACTCTGCAGTCCGGCCGCCGTGCCGGCGCAGGAAGCCGGCTCCGATACCACGCTGTCTTCGATCGATGGTCCCAGGGTGGTGCTCCCGCAAGCAGGCTTCGACCTGGCGGTCGAGGCGACGGCCATCCAGGCGGCCGGTCACGTCCGGGTTCGCACGGCGACCGGCCGGATCATCGCCCGACAGGATGTCGAAATGGGCGGTAGCGGTCCGTTCGAATTCGAGGGCCTGACGATCGACGGAGCTGAAGACTTCCCCCTCACGGTGATCGGGGGAAGGAACAACGAAATCGGAACCTTCGAGACGCGCGTTCTCCCGGGCTGGATCAGTCTCCTTCCGCCCCTTCTCGCGATCATCCTTGCGCTCATGTTCAAGGAAGTGGTGACTTCGCTCTTCCTCGGCGTATGGCTGGGCGGGTTCTTCGTTGCGGGGCTCAATCCGATCACCGGGACGATGCGGGCCATCGACACCTTCATCACGCCGGTCCTGGTGAACTACGATCACGCGGCGATCCTGGTGTTCTCGTTCCTTCTCGGTGGGATGGTAGGCGTGATCAGCAAGAGCGGCGGGACGAGGGGGATCGTGGAAGCGGTGCGTCCACTCGCCACCACCCCGCGGCGCGCCCAACTCGCCACGTACCTCAGCGGGCTGGCGATCTTCTTCGACGACTACGCCAACACGCTGATCGTCGGTAACACCATGCGGCCGATCACGGATCGCATGAAGGTGTCGCGCGAGAAGCTTGCCTACATCGTGGACTCCACGGCGGCTCCGGTGGCGGCCATTGTGTTCGTCTCCACCTGGGTGGGATTCGAGATATCGCTGATCGGCGACGGCCTGGCTGCGGCCGCGGCTCAGACGGGAACGACGCCCGAGGTGGCGGCCGCGCTAGGATCGGCCAACGCCTTCACGCTGTTCATCCACTCCATTCCGTACCTGTTCTATCCACTGCTCGCGCTCCTGATGGTGGGACTGATCGTTATGCTGCAGCGGGACTTCGGGCCGATGCTGAAGGCGGAACGCCGCGCGTCACGGGGAGAGGGTCTGCATCGCGAGGGCGCGATGCTCATGTCCGAAGCGGGATCGGACAAGATGGACCCGGTCGAGGGAGCGCCCCTGCGCTGGTACAATGCGGTGCTCCCGGTCCTGACCGTCGTCTTCGTCGTGCTGATCGGCCTCTACTTCCAGGGGCGGTCGAACCTCGGTCGGCCCGGCACCTTGTGGGAAATCTTCGGCGAGGCGAGCGCGTTCGACGCGTTGCTGTGGGGTTCGCTCTCGGGATGCCTCGTGGCGATCGTGCTGGCGGTCGGGCAGCGGATTCTCACGATGCACCAGGCGATCGACGGACTCGTGGGGGGCATGCGGGCCATGTTCCTGGCGGGGATCATCCTGATCCTGGCCTGGTCGCTGGGTTCCGTGACGGAGGTCCTGGGAACCGCACCGTACATCAGCGGTCTCCTGGAAGGGAACCTCCCGGCACAGCTTCTACCGGCACTGGTGTTCATCACGGCGGCTTCGATCGCCTTCGCAACCGGGACGTCGTGGGGGACCATGGGGATCCTGCTCCCGATCGTGATTCCACTGGCCGTGGCGCTGGGAGGCACGGTGGATCCCGCGGCCGGAACGGCCTACGTTATCCTCCTCGGCTCGATCGCCTCGGTGCTGGCCGGCGCGATCTTCGGAGACCACTGTTCACCGATCTCGGACACGACGGTGATGAGTTCGATGGCCTCGGCTTGCGACCACGTGGACCACGTGCGGACGCAGCTGCCGTATGCGCTCGTGGTGGGGGTCGTGGGAATCGTCATCGGCAATATCCCGACCGCGTACGGCTTCCCGGTGTGGATCTCTCTGCTGCTGGGCGCGGCGATCCTGTTCGCGCTTCTCAGATTCTACGGGAAGAAGGATTTCGATTCGCCGCAGTGGGCGGAGGACAAGGCGGGCCCAGCTTGAGCGAACACCGCCTCGATGCGGATCCCGCGGGCGTCGGCGAAGACCCCCAGGCCCTGGCGGCCGAAGCCTACCCCCTCCTGAAGCAAGCCGTCGGGTCCATCCTCAGCGGCAGCGACGAAGCGCGCTCCGCCTACGAGGCCCTGCTCGCGCGAGGTCTGACGGACGACGAGGCGCGCGAAGAAATTGCACGCGTGCTGCTAGCGACGATGTTCCACGTGGGAGCCCAGTCGGACATGCTCGAGAGCGCCGGAGGGGGTGCGGGCCTGCGGAAGGAAGCGTTCGCCCGGCTGGCCGGGGGCGAGACCGCCCGTGAGATCTTTGAGGGGAGCGGCAACGCCGGCTGACCGTGCCCCCCGGGCCCGGTGGACAAGGCTCCTCTACCGTGGCACGGGAACTCCCCTGGGCTCGTACGGCAGGTCCAGACGCTCCAGGAACTCATCGAAGCGCGGATCGGCCAGCACGTCCTTGGGAACCCCGGCGATCGGATCGATTGCCACGCCCGCACGCCACGCGTCGTTCGGCTCGCGGGTCAACCACCGGTATGTAGCGTCGACGTCACCCAGCGCTCCGTACAGGACGGCAAGCCCGAAGGCGTCCCACGCCGTAACCTCCCGCGCCTCGATCTCGGCCGCTATACGGCGCGCATCCTCGGCGCGACCCGCACGCGCGTACGTGGCTCCGGTAAGCCACTGGAGGAAGGGATACAGCTCCCCCATGCGCTCGTGTGTCGCGATCGCCTCGTCGTGTCGGCCCTCGATCTGCTGGGCCGCCCCGAGGACGAGCAACCCGGACATCTCGTCGGGGTTGAGTTCGAGCGTCCGCCGTGCCTCCTCCTTGGCCCGCTCAGTGTCCCCGCCATACAGGTAGCACCAGCCGAGAAGCGCCGACTGGAAGGGCGTGAAGGGATCCAGCTCCCTGGCGAGCTCGTGTTGGACCACCGCCTCGTCGTAGCGGTCCAGCACCAGCAGCAGCCACGCGTAGTGGAAGCGGTTCATGGAGATGCTCGGGTTGAGCTCGTTGGCGCGCCGGAAGGCCTCCTCGGCTCCAGCCCAGTCCCAATCGGCGTAGAACCGCACATCCGCCAGGGCCGACCATGCCTCAGCCAGGGTGGAGTCGAGGCGGACGGCTCTCTCCGCCGCCGCACGAGCCCTGTCCCAGACGTCACCTGTGGGCATGGGACTGTGTCCGACCGTCGCGTAGCCCAGGGCAAGACCCGCCCAGGCCGCGGCGTCGGTCGGGCTCCGGTCCGTCGCGTCGTGCAGGTAGGCAAGGCCCATCGCGATGTCTGCGGGGTCTTCGCTGTTCAGATGATGCATCCCCTTCAGGTAGGCCTCGTACGTGTACGGATCGACGTAGCGCTTCCCTCCTAGCCGGGTTGCCTCGGCTGGGGACAGCTCGACCTCGGCACCGGCGGCGATGGATCCAGCAGCATCGCCGTACATCGCGTTCAGTCCGCTGATGGTCTCGTCGTAGGAGCCGGACCAGACCAGGTCCTCTTCGGGCGCAGCCTCGATCAGCTGGACCTGGATGCGCACGGTGTCCCCCTGCCGAGAGAGCGTGGAAGCCACGATACCCCGCACGCCCAGCTCGTCGGCAATCTCGGGGATGGTCTTCTCGGTGTCCCCGTACCGTACGACCGAGTTGCGCGAGATCACCCGGAAGCCGCCGATGGATGCCAGGTGGTCGATCATCGCCTGGTGCTGGCCTACGACGAAGTAATCTTCCTCCCCGGTCAGATTCTCGGGGGGCAGCACGGCCAGCGCATACGGCCCCGCGGCTTCGAGGGGCGCGCCACGCCCGAACATCCACCAGGCGGCGACGGCGGCCAGAGCCACGATGGCCAGTGCCCGCGCCCGAGCCTGCTTGCGGCGCCGCGGCCTGAGCTTCTCAGCGGTCTCGGGCTCCGCCAGTGCTCCTTCGAAATCCCGCGCCGTCGTGTACCGGTCCGCCGCCTGCGGCGCCATCGCCTTCGCGATCACCCCCTCCACGTCCGGCGGCACGCTCTTGCGCCTCACCCTGAGACTCGGCGTGGAGTCCGATGACTTGAGAGCGAGGATCGCATACGGTGTAGGAGCGTCGAATGGCGCGCCCCCCGCCAGCATCTCCCACAGCACGCAACCCAGCGCGTACACGTCCGCCCGGCCGTCTACCTCCCCCGTGCTCGCCTGCTCCGGGCTCATGTACTTCGGCGTGCCCACCGCCAGACCTGTCGCCGTCGCGTCTCCCTCACCCGCCGCGCCCACTGCACGCGCCACACCGAAGTCCGAGATCACCGCGTGCCCCGCCTCGAACAGGATGTTCGACGGCTTGATATCCCGGTGGATCACTCCCTTCTCGTGAGCGTAGGCCAGCGCGTCGGCTACTTCGCGCGCGATCCGGAGAGACTCGTCAACCGGAAGCGCGCCTTCTCGCGTCAGGCGTTCCTTCAAGGTCTCGCCCTCGACATACGGCATCACGTAGAACAGGAGACCGTCGGCTTCGCCCGAGTCGATCAGGGTGAGAATCCGCGGGTGGGTCAGTCCGGCCACGATCTCGATCTCGCGCAGGAACCGCTCGTGGCCCACCGAGGCGGCCAGCTCCGGGTGCAGAACCTTCAGCGCCACCGGCCGGTTGTGCTTCAGGTCCGTGGCCAGATAGACCGTGGCCATTCCACCCCGGCCGATCTCGCGCTCGATGGCGTAGCGATCCGACAGCGACTCAGCGAGACGCGAAAGAGGATCTGGCATGTTGACCGCTCCATCGGGATGTGTCAGGGGAACCATCTCAGTATAGCCTGGACGGACCCTGCCGGTAGGGCTCAGGTGCTAGACCACCGGCGTCAGCGGCGCCTCACCGGAAAGCACCGCACGTGCATTCGCCGCCGCCAGGTCCCACATCGCCTGTCTCGCTTCGCGCGTAGCGCTCCCGAGATGGGGCAGCACGACGCAGTTCGGCAGATCTCGCAGTTCCGCCGGAATCTCGGGTTCGTTGTCGAACACGTCGAGGCCAGCCGCCGACAGGTGGCCCGAACGCAGAGCTTCCGCCACGGCGCCCTGGTCCACCACCGCACCGCGCGCCGTGTTCACCAGGATCGAGCCCGGCTTCATGGCCGCCAACCGTTTCGCGTCCAGGAGCCCGAGCGTCTCCGGCGTGAGCGGCAGGTGGACGCTGACCAGGTCCGACATGGCCAGCAGCGTTTCCAGGCCCGCAATGCGCCGTCCGCCGACCTCGGATTCCATGGCAGGAGACGGCGACCGGTTCCAGTAGACGATCTCCATTCCGAACGCGGCGGCTCGGCGGGCCGTAGCCAGGCCGATCCGGCCGGCTCCGAGAATGCCCAGCACCCTTCCCTGCAGCCCTATCCCCAGCAGCTGCGTCGGATGCCACCCCGCCCACG
>CAYWLF010000049.1:6380-12275 GCA_964458875.1 uncultured Gemmatimonadota bacterium | reverse complement strand
AAACAATTCACCTGTCCCCGATGTCCTAACGCCGAGAGAACGGACCATCGCCGTGCCGGAGGAGAGGGACCCAATAAGCCCAGCCGAGCAGGCCCAGGCTCCGCTGTCCGAAGAGGACGAATCTCTCGTCCGCCGCGCGCAGGGCGGTGACGCGCGGGCTTTCGAGGAACTGTACCGGACGCACGTGGACCGGGTGTACGCGCTCTGCCTTCGCATGAGCGCCGACCGGGAGCGGGCGGAGCAATTGACGCAGGACACGTTCGTACGGTGCTGGCAGAAACTGGGCACGTTCAGAGAAGAGAGCCTGTTCTCTTCCTGGTTGTACCGGATGGCGGTGAACGTGGTGCTGAATGACCAGAGGTCGCGCAAGCGACGGCACCTGAGGCTGGAATCGACTGGCGACCTGGGCAGATACGCCCGAGCGGCTCCGGAGGGGAGAACCGAGGAGAGAATCGACGTGGAGAGGGCCCTGGCGGGCCTTCCGGAAGCCGCCCGTACCGCTCTGGTGCTCTACGGGATCGAAGGATACAAGTACCGCGAGATCGCCGAGATAACGGGGCTCGCGGAGGGTACGGTGAAGGCGCAGATCCACAGAGCAAGGAAGCTCCTGCAGGAGGCACTGCACGGGGACGAAGACGCGACGAGGGAATCATGACGGACAATAGAGACAAGGATGACAGGCCAGGCGGCGCCAGCCCAGGTACCGAGGAAGACCTCCTCGGGCCCGATTTGCGGGCGCTGCTGAGTTCTCTGCCGAGAGCGATCCCGCCCGAGCGAGATCTGACCCAGGAGATTGCGGCGCAGACATGGGACAGCCGCGAGCGGCTACCGGGGGCAGCATCACTAGATGCGCAGGCAACTAAACATCGACGCCGGCCCCCTCCCTGGTGGAGCGGCCAGGGATTGAAGCTGGCTGCGGCTGCGCTGGCATTGATCGTCGTTACGGCGACGGTCACCATGGTCCTCGTACAGGAGCGGGTTGCTCTTCCAGAGGATGCGCCAGCAACAGTTGCGCATGCAGCATTTAGAGCTGATCCTACGGCGCTGCAGGCGGACTTTGCGGGTTACGGGGATGTAGAGCGCCAGTATGCCTCGGCGATCGCAGACATGACGACAGCCCTCGAGGCCAACCGGGACGAACTTCCCGTCGAGACGGTGCGGCTGATCGAGGAGAACCTGCAGGTCATCGACGAGGCGATCCGTCGCTCGCTGGCTGCCCTGGAGAAGGCGCCGCGGAGCCTGTCTCTGCAGCAGGCGGTGATGACTTCGTACGAGAGAAAGCTGGACTTCCTGCGGCAGGCAGCCGCGATCACGGCAGAAGGCTGATATGACGATTACACGTTCGATTCTCGCGACGACGCTACTGGCACTGGCCCTGCCGCTCGCGGCCACGGCCCAGACGCGGGTGGACAGCCGCCACGCGGTAAACTCAGACTCGTACGTGCGGATCTACATGGAGACGGAGGGCACGATCCGCATCGCGGGATGGGCGAAAGACAGCGTCGCGTTCAGTGGTATGGCCGACGAGAGCCTTCCGGCGCTCGAATTCGGGATCGCGAAAGAGGGGAAGGCGGCCAAGGGCGGGATCTGGACCGACAAGACGGGCAAGGGAGCGGTGGATCTCGACATCTTCGTGCCCGGGGGCGCGACGGTGTGGGTGAAGACCACCGGGGCCTCGGTGCAGATCGATGAGGTGAGCGGCGGAGTGGACGTATACACGGTTTCAGGAGATGTCACGTTCACCGGGAATCCCAAGCAGTTATACGCCGAGTCAATGGGCGGCGAGGTCTCGATCACGGGTGAGTCCAGGTCGATCAGGGCCAAGACCGGCAAGGGACCGATTACCTTCCGTGGCTCTGTCGAGGACGTCACGCTGGTCACGGTGGGTGGCAAGATCACCGTGAGCGGTCCGCGTCTGAGGCAAGGCCACTTCGAGAGCGTGACAGGCGACATCGTGTTCGACGGCGCGCTCGAGCCCGGGAGCTCGGTGGGATTCCAGACCCACAGCGGACGGGTGGACATGACCTTGCCGCGCGATGCCGGGGCGGACTGCACGGTCACCACTATCGAGGGCGACCTGCGAGTCGACTTCGATGTGCCCGAGTCCATTGAGCGGGACGGCGCCCAGGGGCCCGAGAGAGAGTTCACGATCGGGGACGGCGGCGCCCACGTGAAGATCCAGACCTTCGATGGGGCGGTGGCGATCCGGAAGAGGTAGCCGGCCCACGTGGTGAGCCGGGGTCTAACGCGGGAGCTCCGCTACGAACCGCTGGAAGCTGGCGACATCGGTCAGGGGTGGCCCGTGTCCGAAGCACACGATGGCGGGCTCCATGGCGGCCAGCTTCCTGGCCGATTCCCGGTTCGCGATCGGATCCCGGGTGGCGAGCCCGAACGGTTCTCGCAGTCCCAATCGTCGCGTCACCGGATTCCTGTGAAACAGCACATCGCCGAGGACCAACACCCTGTCACGCTCCCGCCAGAAGGCGAGGTGTCCCGGGGTGTGGCCGGGCGTCTCGACCACCGTGAAGTTTCCTGCCCGGTCACCGTCCGTCAGGACCCGCGCCACCGGATGACCGGGCCCGGCCCACGGGCGCGACAGGCGCGCCACCCAGCCATCGGGTCGCGGCAACAGGCGTGTCGGATCCCCGGCCTCCGCGGCTTCCCGATCTCCGGCGCCGCACCACAGGGGTACTCCGAACGCTTCGCACACGGCGTGGCTGCTGCCCTGGTGGTCGAAGTGAGCGTGTGTCAGGGCGTGAGCTCCGACCGGGTGCGGCCGGAGGGCGGCGATCAGCTTGCGCGCCGCGGAGGGAGTACCGGCGTCGATCAGGACGTCCCCGGCCAGGTAGACGTTCAGGGCATCGGATCCCTGCAGAGCGAACCGCCACAGCTCGGGAGCAACCAGGTGCTTCTTCATGGATTCAGGAACAGGGCGATAGATTGACGTACGAAGATCCGGGGCCGCATGGGTCTCCCCTCTCTGTCTATCTGAGTTGCACCACCGCCACCGCCGGCTGCCCCTTCCGCCGGTCCAGGTTTCGGATCCGCAGCCGCAGGTCGGACGTTCTCAGTTCGAGGAAGTCCTCGGCACTGCCCATTCCACGGCGCAGAATCAAGAGATCGAAGTCGATCTTCCACCGTGTCCTTCCGGACACCCGGTGGACCAGTCCATCGAACTCATTTCCTTCGGGATCCAGGAGCTTCGCGGCCGGAAACACGACCATCCCGCCGTCGGCCATGTCGTTGAGGAAATCGTCGAACTTGATCTTTGCCGACGCAGATCGTTCAAGATCGACCCGGAGACCCACGCTCACGGTCCGGATGCGAGGACGGCCACCGGACGCAGGGTTCAGGCGGCCTGAAGCGCGGTGAATCGAGAACACGAACGGGCCCATCTCGATCCACTCGTCCATCTCGTATTCGGTGTCGGCGGGCTGGCAGCCAGTGGCGACCAGGGGCGCCGCGAGTGCCAGGACGAGGAACAACCGGGCAACCCGGGTATGCATCAGCGACCTCCAGGCTTGGGCCGGATGATCCCGACGCGGTAACCTCCGCGCGACCCCTGCGGGTTCTCTATCCGGACTCCCAGCTCGCGCACCACGTCCGGGACGTGGAAGATCGCGACCCAGTCGGGCGACAGCAAATTCCGGAAGTCCTTGTACACGAATTGGTCCCGGGTCATGGAGCCGAGGGCGCCGTACCGGTCACCGTCGGGGTCCACGAGCGAGAGGTGGTCGCGAAGCAGCACCTCCACGCGTCGGGCCCGCTCCCGCGGATCCATGATCGAGTCGGCTCCCTGCCAGCGTACGTGTAGTGCCCAGGCACGGTCCTCAGGCTCGGTCCACACGAGGTTGGGGTGAGGCCTGTTCCTCGAGACGATCTCGAGCCTCGTGACCTCGATGGCGATCGGGCCGAATTCGATCGGCTCACAGAGGGAAAATTCTCTGGTCGACGGCTCTGCCCGGCAGCCGATCAGGACGCACGCCACGAGGGCCGCGAGACCAGCCGCTCGGGGGCGTTCCTTGAGGCGCGGCATGCATGCCTCCGATGGAGCGGAGGAGGAGGTTCCTCTACCCTCCGCTTCGAAGCGCCACGTCACCGGTCACCGTGCTGAGCGAGATCAGGTTCCCTCCGCTGCCCAACGTGCCCTCCCAGACCAGTGGGGCCGTCTCGACGAGCGGAAAATCCGAGGACACGCTGCCGGTGACCACGGTCGCGCGGGCCTCCGCGTTCGTGTCCGCCGGCACCCGCACGGTCACGTTTCCCGTGACAGCCGAGAACACGAGCGATCGATCGGGGTCGCTCTCGCCGAACTCTGCGTCGATCGTCCCGGAGACCGTCTGAGCCTCGACGATTCCCGTCGCTTCGACATCGGCGCTGCCGGCCACGATGTAGGCGAACGCGTCGCCGTCGATACCCTGGGCGGTCACGTTCCCGGCGATCGTACGGCCCACGATGTCAACGCCGACGGGCACCAGAACGGAGTACGTCACCTCGACGTCGTTCTCGTTGTTGCTCAGGCGTCCGTCCGTTCCGGGGGCGCACACGTTGGGCGGCTCTCCGGCGGCGTCGGGGTACATCGAGCAGATCGTGACCCCGCCCGCGTGCTCCAGGACCTCGATCGTCACGGAGGAGGGATCGTCGCCGTTGCCTTCCTTCAGGGCGTACACCTCGACCTCGCTGCCCGAGGCCAGCGACGCCATGATGCTCCCGCTGACGCCCTTGATCTCGATGGCCAGTCCCTGCGCCACCTGCCCGCTCCACTCGAAGTCCGAGTCGCCGGGACCGGGACCCGCAGGGTCGTCGTCATCTCCGCACGCTGCGAGCGCGGCCACGAGAGCCAGGGCCGACAGTGACCCGAGAATGCCACCCATCTTCCGCATTGTCGCCTCCTTCAACTAGCCGTGTACGTGGCACCGTTCACCAGGCCACCCTTACAGTCTACCGGTCCTGTCGAGTCGCGGAAGTTGACGGCCTGATCTTCGCCCTCGGTGGGCGGCCAGTCGTCGTACACACCGAAGTGCAGGTGTACGACATCGGTCGTCCCCGAGTGACCTGCCGAGGCGATCACCTGCCCTGCGGTGACGTTCTCACCTACCTCGACCAGCACCCCGTTCTGCTGCAGGTGAGCGTAGAACCCGACGGTGCCGTCGGCGTGCTCGATCATGACGTGGTTGTGATCCGATCCCTGGCCGTCGTCGGGCGAGTCCTCCTTGATCTGCCGCACCACGCCGGCCCGCGCCGCCACGACCGGGTCACCGATCGGAATGAGGAAGTCGTACGCCTGCTGCTCCCGATGTCCTCCCGTGGGCACGCAGTAGCTGTTGCTGAGGACGTACGATTCTCCGGCCGGCCACGGCAGGATGTAGGGGGAGGCCGACGGAGCGCCGAACTGGTCCCGGTTCAGACAGCCGTCCCGATAGGGCGTCGGCGACGAGAGCCGGACGGCCGTCTCTACCGTGCACGCCTCCATGGGGCCGCAGGAGCCCGGGTCGAACGTCACGTTGGTCGAGAACGTGCCCTCGAGCAGCGTCGATGATCCCGTTGCCGTCCCCACTGACTGCTGCGTGGACTCGCAGCCATCGTCCGTCTCGACGTCGGTGCCCGAGAAGTTCACCGCCTGCCCGCTGACTGTGGCGGATCCCCACAAACCAGGCCCGGCGATCACATCGGCGCGATCTCCGCACTGGATGAGAATGATGAGGTCGGTATCGGTCTCTCCGTTCGGCATGCCGCACGTGTTGGAGGTCACGGTGGTCCGAAGTTCCCACACGGCGGTCAGCTCCAGCGGGTCGGGCGGTGGGTCAGTGGTACCCCCGTTGTCGTCGCCTCCTCCGCAGCCAGCGATCAGCGACAGGACGCGCGTCACGGGTCGTGTCGACCGTCATTGATATG
>CAYWLF010000049.1:0-6370 GCA_964458875.1 uncultured Gemmatimonadota bacterium | reverse complement strand
CTGGAAAGACGAGGATGAAATGCGCTTTGCACATGACACTTCTCCCGGATACATCGGCTCGAAGTGGCGGTCAGGAGGAGGGTACGGACTCGCCTGCGTGTGCGATTGGAGGCATCCGGAAGATACACGTCCGAGTAAAGCGGTGCCAACGTGCTGCACCCTACTCCGCGAACCGGCTCGACCGTAGCGCGCACGGCCCCGCCTTGCCCATCTTCGTCTCACGCCGAGGCTCCCAACCCCAACTGGAAGTCGGCATGACAAAGAAGACCTGTTCCCACCTCGACCAGGCCGTCGACGGAATCAAGGGCTCCGACGAGGGGTGCACAGAGTGCCTCGCCTCCGGCGGCACCTGGGTTCACCTCCGAATGTGCATGGTGTGCGGGCACGTGGGTTGCTGCGACTCGTCCCCCGGTAAGCACGCCACCGGCCACTTCGTCGAGACCGGACACCCGGTCATGCAGTCCTTCGAACCGGGTGAGACCTGGGGCTGGTGCTACGTAGACGAGAGCTACCTTGGGCCGTTCGAGACCATTCGCTGAACCCCGACGTCGCTCGTTGAGGCGGCCCCTGCCTGTCCGTACGTTGCTGGCATGAACTCGGCGCGCACGTACTTCCTAGCCTTCGTCCTCGGACTGGCCCCGCTCGGGGTCGCCCTGGCGCAGGACTCGCCGGTCGCCGACACGGGGGCGGACGAGTCGCCACAGCCGAAGGAGCCTTTCTTTGCCTCGCCCTACCTGCCGCTCGATCGCTGGGAGTACCCGATCCTCGAGTACTGGGTCTCATCCGGCCTGATCACTTCTCTCTCTCCGATCGTGAAGCCGTGGCGACGCATGGACATCGCCCTGGCCCTGGTGGACCTGGACGAATCGAAGCTGGGTGGCGCGGAGAAGGACTGGCTGGCGCGACTGCGCCAATCGTTCGCACCGGAACTCCAGCAACTCGAGGGTCCGTCGGGCCAGTCGGTGAACGTCAGCCTGGACCTGGCTGCCGGAGCGGAACTCGCGAGCCAGACACACCGCGACCCGCTGAGACCGGAACTCCAAGGGGAATTCTCAGACGCGGAGCTGATGGAAGATCTCCGTCTCGACCTCGACGGAGCCGCTGGGCCCGTGGCCGGAGCCTTCCGCCTCCGTCGGCATGGGATCTATCGCAACGATGCCCAATACCCCGATGGACGGGTCGTGCCGGTCCGCGACAATGTATTCGGTGGAGAGATTTCAGCTCGGGTGGAGGAAGGATACCTGGAGTTCCAGAGCCGTTACGCCCGCGTGGGCTTCGGGAGCATGTACCGGGACTGGGGCCTTCCCAACCTGCCGGGCTTCCTGCGTTCGGCTTATGCGTACAGCCAGGAGGAAATCTCGTACCGGGTCGGAACGGACCGAATATACCTGATCGGAATGTTCGCGAGCTACGGCGATTTCGGAGCCGACACGGCACACTACGTGGCCATCCACCGCCTCGAGATACGCCCGATCGACGACCTGCTGATCTCGGTCTCCGAGTCGAGCGTGCACGGTGGGCCGGGGCAGCCACTGTCCTGGAAGCTCATCAACCCGGTCGGTCTCTGGCAGATCGCGCGCACCGATGGCGACCCTCCCTACAACAAGCTGGGACAGTTGGACGCGTGGTGGCGCACCGGGCTTGGATTCAACGTGTACGGCAGTCTGCTGGCTGACGCCACCAACGACAACGGATCGTGCTGCCAGATGGGTGGGAGCCTGGGAGTCGAGGTCCCGCGCCTGGCACCGGGACTCCTCGGGCGGGTCAACTTCAGCGCCCTCCAGAGCCTGACGTACACTCCGAACACGGTCGAGGCCTTCCAGCCTTGGGAGCGCTATACGGTCGAGCAGATCGGGATCGGGTGGGACAAGGCCGACCTGTATCTGTTCTCGCTCGAGGTCGAGTGGTTTCCCACCGCGGGTCTCTGGCTGCGTCCCAGGCTCGATCTCCAGATCCGGGGCGCCTTCGACATTCGAGACGATCGCCCGCCCCTGGAGGACCTGTCCGATTGGCCTCGAATCCTGGTGGGCGATGCCGAGACGACGCTGCGACCAGCCCTCGAAGGACGGTGGCGTAGCGACTGGCGCTGGCCGCTCGAAGTGGACTGGAACGTGGGAGTGAACTTCATCTCCGACTACGCCAACCAGCCGGGTGACAACCGGACGGAGTTCGTCGGCAACGTCGCCGTCCGGCTTCGTACCCCGCGATGGAACTTCGGTCTGAAATAGGGACTGTGGATATGCACAAGCCATTCAGGAACTCAAAAAGGAGGATTCGCATGAGCCTCCTGCTGATGATAGGGTTCGGCTTGTCGGTGGCAGGTCCCGCACGGTCCCAGGAAGCCGTATCGGATTCGAGTGCCGCGGGTGAGCGGCCGGAGAGTCCGAGGGCACAGAAGAAGCCGTTCTACGCCTCCCCCAACGTTCCGGTCGGAAGCTGGGAGTATCCGATCCTCGACTACTGGATCTCGGCGGGTCGAGTCAGTTCGCTGTCCCCTTTCGTACAGCCTTACAGACGCATAGAGGTCGCAGGAGCCCTGCTGGAGCTGGACGAAGCCGAGCTCAGCAAGGGCGAGCAGGAGTGGTTGGCCCGACTGAGGGCGACCTACGCGTACGAGTTGGCCCAGTTGGCCGGGGAGGCGGAATACGACGCCTATATGAGTGTCGAACTCTCCGGCGGAGCGGACCTCGCCAGCCAGACCCACCGCGATCCTCTCCGGCCGGAGCTCGAGGGACGATTCTCTGAGACCCGCCTTCTCGGCGACTTCGGGGCCCGCATCGAAGGTGCCGGTGGGCCGCTCGTGGGCGTGTTCGATGGGCACTTCAAGGGCATCTACCTGGAGGACCCCCAGTTCCCCGACGGCCGGGTGGTCCCGAGAGAAAACTATCTGTTCGACAACATGGCGTTCCGGATGGAAGAGGCGTACGTCGAGGTGCAGTCTCGTTACGGAAGGCTGAGCCTTGGTCAGATGTACCGGAACTGGGGCGCACCCGGCCTGGACGGCTTCCTGCGGTCGGACTACGCCTACAGCGAGCCGGACATCGGCTATCGACTGGGTGTCGATCGCATCTACCTGGTGGGCACGTTTGCCAGCTACCGGGACTACGAGGCCGACACGACCCACTACGTCGCCATCCACCGGCTCGAGGTCCGGCCGATCGACGACCTGATGATCTCCATTTCCGAGGCAAGCGTTCACGGCGGGCCGGGGCAGGGACTCGACTTCAGGCTCGTGAACCCCCTGGGAATCTGGTTGGCTGCCCGTTCCGACCAGGATCCGCCCCACAACAAGATGGGTCAGGCGGACATCTGGTGGCGTGCCACACCCGGCCTGACCGTTTACGGCAGCGTGCTGGTGGACGCCGGAAAGAGGTTGGAGAGCAAATACGCCGGTTCGTTCGGCCTGGAGCTGTCACGCCTGGCGCCCGGCTTCCTGCTGCGGACGAACTTCAGCTTCGTCGAGAGCCTGACGTACACGCCCAACAACCCGACCGTGCCATGGGAGGAGTACTCGGTCGAGAGGATCGGAATCGGGTGGGACAAGATCGATCTCTACCTCCTGTCGCTCGAGGCGGACTGGTTTCCGCGAGCCGGCCTGTGGCTGAGACCGCGGCTGGACATCCAGATCAGGGGAGAGGGCGACTTTCGCAATGACAGGCCTCCTCCCGAAGAGCTTCCCGACTGGCCGCACATCCTGGTGGGGGATCCCGAAACGACCGTCCGCCCTGCGCTGGCGGGCCAGTGGCGTGCCGGCTGGCGTTTCCCCCTCGAGGTGAAGTGGGATGTGGGGGTCAACTTCATCTCGGACTACGCCAACCAGGTGGGCGACAACCGAACGGAATTCGTGGGCAACATCGGGGTCCTGTTGCGGACGCCGCGCTGGATGTTCGGGGCGAAGTAGCGACGTCCGGCCGTCGAGCCGGACGCCAGGTCCCTAGTTGGTGGCCGTCGCCGCGATGATGACGGTGGCCGTCGCCGTGACCATGCCCGTGATGATGGCCAGGATCTCGAGAGTACTCGCTCCGGGCGGCTTCTCTTCCTTGAAGGGCACCTGGACCATGGCTCCAGGATCCGGGTTCGGCAGACCGCCGCCGAAGAACAGGAACTTCGAACCCCGTCCCACCACCTCGCCGTTGGCGAACTGGACGAGAGCGCGCCCCTTGTCCGCGGTCTGCTGGTATCCACCCGCCCGTCGCACGTAGTACTCCGCTCCCTCGCCTTCCTTGTACAGGACCCGGGCCGGTGCCTGAACCGCGCCCTGGACATCCACCGTGGGGATGAATCGGGGCACGAACACCGAATCGTACGGCTCGACCAGGACGTTCTGCGAGCTCGTGACCTCCTGCATGGCGGCCACGTAGTCCACGCCGACCCGCATCCGAGCCAGGGCCGCTTCGGGCTTCGCGTCAGGAGACGCACTGATAGCAAGGCTGTCAGCGCCCCCGGCCGCCTGCTCGGTGTCGACGATCGCCGTGTCGCCGAATACCTGGCCCGCGATCTCCACCCCCGTCAGGTCTTCGTCTTCGGGCTGCTCTTCCGCTCGCCACAACTGCAGACCTTCCGCGTACGCCTCGGGCGTCAGGCCTCCCGCCCGCGCGATCAGGTCGGTGAGTCGCTCGGTCCGTAGCTGCAGCGAGTACGGTCCCGGGAACTGTACTTCGCCCGTGATCACCACCCGCCGCTGCGGCTCGAATCCGGGAGCCCGGCGTACGTAGATCGCGTCCAGGTTGAGCAGCACGAAGTCGCTCTCTCTCGCGTCGGCGGTCTCATCGGCCATCCGCGGAGGCGCATCGAATACCATCGCGCTGTCGAGCGCCACCGTGAACGTGTGCGTGATGGTGTCGCCGCGGACCTGACCGATCGCCACCCGGGCGATGTCCACCACGCCGAGATACGCTCCGGTGCGCAGACCGCCGGCCCGCAGAATCAGGTCGCGCACCGTCATCCCGTTCACGTACGGGTAGACACCGGGTGCGCGCACCCAACCGCCGATCGACACGGCCCGCTGCTCGCGCAGGTTTCGCCGAGCGAACACGTAGACCTGGTCCAGCGGTTCCATCATCGGGTTGTCCAACGGAAGCCCCGCCGCGTCCCGAGCCAGGCTGACGTGGATCATGCGTCTCGTGTAGTCGTCCTGCAGGCGCTGGATCTGTACCCGGCCCTCGTACGCGTCGGGCAGCAGCCCACCGGCGAGACCGATCACGTCCCACAGGCGGAGGCCGGGCTTCGCGCCGTATGCCCCCGGCCGCCACACCCCGCCCGTGATGCGGACGCTGTTTCGCATGTCGTCCAGCACGGCGAACACCGTGACCAGGTCCCCGTGTACCAGCGGAACGCCACGCTGCGCGTCGGGGCCCGAGAGCGGAACGTCGAGGAGCACCCGGTTCAGGCCCTCCAGCTGCTCCGCGGGCGGGAGCGTCCGCTCGATCTGGACACGCGCGCCCGACGCGTTCGCCGTGAGCCCTCCGGCGAAGGAAATCACATCGGCGAGGTCATCGCCATCGGTGAGTTCGTAGATGGCCGGCCGCACGATCGCCCCGGTCACCTCCACCCGGTGATCTGCCACCGGCACGAAGATCACGTCTCCCTGCTCCAGACGCGGCGCATTGTCCCCCCGCCCGTCGAGGAGGTAGTCGTACAGGTCAACCGTGGTCAGTGTCCGCCGTCCCCGATTCACCTGGATGTGGCGGAACGACCCGTCGCGGTTGGGTCCTCCGGCCTGGTAGAGCGCCGCGAACACCGAGGCGAAGCCGGCAATCTCGTATCCTCCCGGCCTTTCCACCTCACCGATCACGTAGATGAGGTTGGTGCGAAGCGCGCCCAGCGACAGGTCGAGGAAGGTGGTGGCGTCAGCGCCGCCCGTCAGGCCCGAATAGATCTCGGACAGCTGGCGCGTGAGTCGCTCCCTGAGCTCCGTCATGGTCAGCCCCGCGACTTCGACGCGCCCGAGATCCGGTATCACTACGAGTCCCTCGCGTGACACCGTCATCCGGTAGGCCACCTCTACGTCACCCGTCACGACCAGGATAAGCTCGTCTTCCGGACCCACCCGGTAGTCGGCCGGCGCCGGTCCCGAGGTGGACGGCTGGAACTGGGTAGTGGCGCGGCGGAAGATCTCCCGGCCGAAAATGGGAGGGCCTTCCTCATCCTCGAGGAAGGTCATGCCGAACAGGTCCAGTCCCGGGTATCCGCCGAGGTCGCCGGGGGCGGCCCCGACCTGTCCCTGCCCGATGCGCGACAGGAGATCCGTACCCGAGAGGGCATCCACCAGCGGAACCGGGTTGGTCCCGGTCGGCACGTTCTCCGCTTCCCCCGCGAGCACCGCCAGGTATGGATCCGCCATCGTGCTCGGGTATCCGCGACTCTGAAG
>CAYWLF010000048.1:0-12314 GCA_964458875.1 uncultured Gemmatimonadota bacterium | reverse complement strand
CGACAGCGGCAGACGGTGGAAGGCGTGGCTCGCTTCGCGGGACGTCTTCTGGCCCGATCCCGCCAAGACCGGAGCGAAGGACGACAAGGAGTCCGTGATCTTCGTGTGCTTTTCCGATCCGGCACAGCCGCAGCGTCGTATCAAACTACCGGCTGGCTCGTTCGAAGGCCTCGGTGTAGAGGACTTGAAGAGCCGCTTCGACGTAGCCGAGCCGGATCCGGCTATCAGATAGGGCGCGCGAAGGCTCGGAACGAATCGAGCGAGGGGCGTAACACCGGTTGACCGGGAGTTGCGCCCCTTTTGCGTGGACACTCTTGAGCCAGTCCTTCCGAGGAGGAACATGACCGATCAGAACGCCAAGGGACTTGCCGGCGTTGTGGCTGCCGAATCTGCCCTGAGCTTCATCGACGGAGCGGCGGGCGGTCTGTGGTACCGTGGATACGACATTCATGCTCTGGCGCGTCACGCCTCCTACCTCGAGTCCGTCTACCTGCTATGGTACGATGCGCTCCCGGCGGCCATCGAGCTCGCCGCTTTCGAGGGGACACTCGCGGGGCAGCGAGCACTACCGGCGGCCGTGCTTGACGTCATGTCCGCACTGCCGGCCGATTCCGCGCCCATGGCAGCCCTGAGGACCGCGGTATCCGCACTGGGACAGGTAGACCCCGAAGCGGATGACATTTCCCGCGAGGCGGATCTCAGAAAGGCCGGGCGCCTTGTCGCGCAGATGCCGACGATGGTCGCCACGTTCGATCGAATCCGAAGGGGACTTGATCCGATCGATCCCGATCCTGAGCTGGGTCATGCCGCCAACTTCCTCTACGTCCGCGAAGGGGTCAGGCCCAGCGAGACGGCTGCACGGGCACTGGATACATCGTGGCTCCTCTACCTCGAGCATGGGCTGAACGCGTCCACTTTCACGACGCGCGTCGTGGCCTCGACGCTGGCCGACATGCACTCCGCGATCACGGCCGGCGTCTCGGCTTTGAAGGGGCCGCTACATGGCGGTGCCAATGAAAAGGCCATGGAAATGCTGCTCGAGATCGGGTCGGTCGGTCACGTGCCGGCCTTTGTCGACCAGGCTCTGGCCGAGAAGCGGAAGATCATGGGCTTCGGCCACCGGGTGTATCGAACAGAGGACCCGCGCGCGACGCACCTGCGTCGCATGGCCGAGGAGATGAGCCGCGAGGCTGGCGGTTCCGAGTGGTATGACGTGTCACGAGCGCTCGAAGAAGAGTTGCTCGAGCGCAAGGGTTTGTACTGCAACGTGGATTTCTACTGCGCCACAGTGTACTACTCTCTTGGCCTGCCGATCGACCTGTTTACTCCACTCTTTGCGATCGGTCGAACCGCAGGCTGGGCCGCGCACGTGATGGAACAGCATATGCACAACAGACTCATTAGACCGCGAGCTGAGTACACGGGGGAGATGGACCAGCCCTGGGTGCCCATCGACCGACGCTGATCACATTGTATGTCCGGGGAGCGTAGAGAATGTCTTCTGAATATCGCTTTGCACAGGTACCCGATGGAGAGTCCATCGCCGTCACGCCGGATGGACCGGTAGTGCCAGACCGACCCATCGTGCCGTTCATCGAGGGAGACGGTATGGGGCCCGACATCTGGGCCGCTGCCGTACGGGTGTTCGACGGTGCCGTCGAGGCCGCCTACGGAACGGAACGGAAGATCCAATGGATGGAAGTGTACGCGGGCGAGAAGGCGCTCGAGCTATCGGGTGAGTGGCTGCCCGAGGAGACCCTGCAGGCGCTCCAAGAGTTCGCCGTTTCGATCAAGGGACCACTCACCACCCCTGTCGGCGGGGGAATCCGGTCGCTCAACGTGACACTCCGCCAGAAGCTCGATTTGTACGCGTGCGTGAGGCCGAGTCGTTGGATACAGGGCACGCCATCTCCGGTGAAGGCCCCGGAGAAGCTGGATGTCGTCATCTACCGGGAGAACACGGAAGACGTGTACTCGGGGATCGAGTGGGAGGCAGGCACCAAGGACGCGGAGAAGGTCCGTGCGTTCCTGAACGATGAAATGGGGTGTTCGGTCAGGGAGAACAGCGGGATCGGCGTCAAGCCGATCTCCGAGTTCGGGACGAAGCGCCTGGTTCGAATGTGCATCAGGGAGGCGATTCGTAATGGCCGCAAGTCGGTGACGCTGGTCCACAAGGGCAACATCATGAAGTTCACGGAGGGCGCCTTCCGTGAGTGGGGATACGAGGTGGCCCGCGACGAATTCGGGGACGAGACGATCACCGAGACGGAGTTGTGGAGCGCGCACGATGGGAAGCAGCCGGACGGGAAGGTCGTCATCAAGGACCGGATCGCCGACGCCATGTTCCAGCAGATTCTCCTGCGGCCGGCGGAGTACGATTACATTGCCTTGCCGAACCTGAACGGGGACTACCTGTCCGATGCTTGTGCCGCGCAGGTCGGGGGTCTCGGCATGGCTCCCGGGGCGAACATAGGAGACGGAGTCGCGCTCTTCGAGGCGACGCACGGAACGGCGCCGAAGTATGCCGGACTGGACAAGGTGAACCCGACCTCGCTGATTCTGTCCGGCGTCATGATGTTTGAGTACATGCGTTGGGACGAGGCGGCGAGTGCCCTGTTGGGGGCTATCGAGCGGACGGTCGGCCAGAAGTACGTGACGTACGATCTCGAGCGCCAGATGGACGGCGCCACCCTGGCCAAGACCTCGCAATTCGGCGACCGCATCATCGACAACATGCGGGCTGGCTGAGCCGGCCGCAGGCGGGGTCGGATGATGTCCCGGCCCCGCTTAGAAGAGCGACGCACGGAGGGACCTATCGGGTCAAGGACGCTCCCGAATACCGGGCTCCTGCTCGTGCTTTGCCTGTGTTTGGCTCCCGGACTTCGCGGTCAGGAGCCGGACAGGCCCGCCCCCGAGGCGTCTCCCGACACTCTGGTCGGCGAGCTGGAGGGTGAGCTGACCGGCACCATGGCCGACTCCACGCAGGAAGAGGCCTTTCAGCAAATCGCTGAGGAACTCCGTCCCCCGGCCGAGGGCTGGTCGTGGTCGACCTTCGAGTGGGATCGCGACGCGATCCTGCGCTCCAATGCCATGACCCTCGAGGACCTGCTTTCCGAGCTGGTGCCGGGCTTCACGACGCTTCGCGCTACATGGTTCGGCGGACCCCATTACGCTCTGCAGGGGGCGCTAGGCCCCGGGTTTCTAACGATCTCCATGGATGGACGTGAGCTCACCACCCTCGATGCAGGTCAGGTCGACCTCACGCGCATCGCCCTGGCCAGTGTGGAGAGTGTCCGGGTGCGCCGTCGGGCAGATGGCTGGGTGGCGGAAATGACCACGCTGAGACGGAAGAAGCGCTCGGCGTATTCGCGCATTACCGGGGGGACGGGCGATCCGGGCCTGAGCCGGCTCAGGCTGCTGTTCAGCAACGGCATGGGGCGCAGTCTCAACCTGGGCACTTCGATCGATCTCCTCGACACCGGTGGAGACAATCCGTCGAGCGACTTCAACTTCTGGGGCCGGGTGGAGTGGCTTCCCGGTGGGGGGGATGCGGGTCTCGAGCTGCACTGGGTCAGCGAGAAGATGGAGCGGACGGTCTATGATTCGGAGGACATCAACCGGACCGAGCTATTCCTCAGGGGAAGGGGAAACCTCGGCGACCATCTGCAGGTGGAGGGCTTCGCCGGCACCACGGGCCTGAGTGTGGATGGAGAGAGCGTTCGCAAGGTGGCCAACGGTGGTTTCAGGCTGTCGGGCGCAACCGATGACGGGTGGTTCCGGGCCGGCTTCAAACTGTGGGACGATCCCTCTTATCCGATCGCCGACATGGATCTCGACGCGGGCTACAGCGTCCTGTCATGGCTTTCGATCAACGCCGCCGGCCGGCTCGGCTCCTGGAACGACTTCGGCACTTCTGAATTCCGGGCGGGCCTGGCTGCCGCCGTGCGGCCTGCTCGCCTGACGCTGACGGTGGATGGCGCGACCGGCACACGGGGCGTGTCCTACCCGACGCTCCAGCGGTCCGACTCGGTTTCCTTCGACGTGGCGGCCGGCGGGCTTGCCCTGCACCTGGGCCCATTTGCACTCTCCGGTCGAGGCGAGTATCAGAAGCTCAGTCGTCAATTGCCCTTCGGCGCCGTTTTCGACCGGGACCAGGAGCCAGGTGCCGCCGTCGAGCTCGGGCTGGCCGAAGTCGGCTTTGCCGGCCCGGTCATCCCGCTCGGGCTGGTACTCAAGAACGTGGCACCTGTCACCCTCCGGGGTTTCTACCGGTACTCTAACGTCCTGGACGGTTCGGACCCCCTGTATGTGCCCGAGAGTGTGGCCCGTGCTGAGCTGTTCTGGCACGACTCGTTCTTCGAAGACGAGCTGGAAGTCAGCGCTTCGTTCGGGCTCAATTACCGCGACGCGATGTTGACGGCGCCGGCTCCAGCGTCCGGTGGCCAGAACCCTGTTCTCGTTCCCTCGTACTCCTTCATCGACTGGAATCTCATGATCCGGATTCTCGGTGTTCGGGTGTACTGGCGATTCGAGAACCTCACGGCGACCGAAGGCCAGGATCTGCCAGGCCTTCCGTTTCCTGTCCGGCGATCCGTATTCGGGGTCAAGTGGGAGTTCCTGAATTGACCCGAAAACGCTATACTTATCGGTTCCTATGATACGCAGCATGACGGGCTTCGGATCGGCGTCCGCGACAGCCGACAGTGTGGACCTGAGTCTGGAACTCCGGTCCGTGAACTCGCGACACCTTAAGCTCCACTTCCGCCTTCCGCCGGGAACCGAGCGGTGGGAAGAGGTGCTCAGGGATGAAATCGCGTCCCGGGTCCGCAGGGGGCACGTCGACGTCACCCTGCGAATCGGACCCCCGACCGGTGAGGTCGGGGGCGGTGCGACCCCCGTGTACCGGCTGGACGAGGCACGGGCCGGCGCATACATAGACGCGCTCCGGGCCATTCAGGACCGGTGGGGTCTCCCGGGCGAGGTTGACATCGGACTGATCGGAGGTTGCGACCGCTTGCTTATCGAAGCGGCCTCGGATCCTGTCGAGACGGTGTCCGACGATGCTCTACGGCGCGTCTCGGACGCGGCAATCGCCCAGCTCGTCGAGATGCGTGTGCGCGAGGGCCAGCGACTCGGGGAGGACCTGACGGCTCGTGTCGAGGCGCTCAGGTCAGGCCTTTCCGAGGTCGAAGGCCTCGCTCCTCAGAGGCTTGAACGGGAGACGCAGCGGCTCCGGCGCTCGATCCGGGAACTGTCGGGAGACGTGGAGATAGAGCCGGATCGGCTAGCCCGCGAAATCGCGTTTATCGCAGACAAGTGGGACATTTCAGAGGAGCTGGTACGAGCCCGTGCCCACCTCGAGGCGTTCCAGGAGCTTCTGGACGCTCCGTCGGAAGAGCCTGTCGGCAAGCGACTGAGTTTTCTCGGGCAAGAACTGCTTCGGGAAATCAACACGATCGGCTCCAAGGCGAACGACGCCACGATCGCCAGGATCGTGGTGGAGATGAAGAACGAGCTTGAGTCGCTCCGGGAACAGAACGAGAACATCGAGTGAGACACCTCCCGTGAGGCCGGCACCTGCGCATCTCTTTCCGATCGTGCTTGCGGGCCCATCGGGAGGCGGCAAGACCACGGTGAGGCAGGCGCTCGTGGAGCGCCGCTCGGACATCGTATTCTCGGTGTCGGCCACCACGCGGCGGCCGCGGCCGGGGGAGACGGACGGCGTCGACTATCAGTTCCTCGAACGCGGAGAGTTCGAACGCTTGATCGAGGGCGGGGATCTCCTCGAATGGGCTGAGGTACACGGTGAGTTGTACGGGACGCCGCGGGCGAATCTTCAGAGGGCTTGGGACGGGGAGGCGCACCTCCTGCTCGACATCGATGTCCAGGGGGCGAGGCAGCTGAGAGCCATTCAACCGGACGCACTGACCGTCTTTCTGCTGCCGCCGAACTACGATCGTCTCGTAGATCGGCTGCGCGGACGCGGTAGCGAGGACGGAGATACGTTCCGCCGAAGGATGAGGACTGCGCTCGCGGAACTCTCCGAGGTCGAGCGCTTCGATTATGCTGTAGTGAACGACGAACTTGATGATACGCTGCGAGCGGTTGAGGCGATTGTCTCCGCCGAACGCCACAGGGTGAAGCGGCTGAGACCTGACGTGAGAGAGTTGGTCGGGGATCTCGGCGAGTCATTGAATCGGATGCTCAGTGCATCCCAAGCACAGGAAGCGAGACGCGAATGAAGGTGTTTACGCCTGATGATCTGGTCCCGGCGGCGTCGGACAAGTACCTGGGGGTGCTGGTGTCGGCAAAGTACGCACGCGAGTTGAACGCACTCCCGCTCGAGCGGTCGCCGTACGGCGCCGACAAACTCACCACGATGGCCCTGGCGGCTATCTCCTCGGGCCAGTTGGAGTATCGCCTGGTTCGTAAGCGCTCCGCGCCGGCCGAGTAGTGTCGATGCTGGACGAGCGCCGCGTTCTCCTGGTGGTCTCGGGTGGGATCGCTGCTTACAAGAGCGCGACCCTCGTCCGACGATTGCGTCAGTCCGGCGCCCGCGTTGATGTCGTGATGACGGCCTCCGCCGAGAAGATGGTGGGGGCCACTACGTTCCAGGCGCTGAGTGGTCGGCCCGTGCTGACCGAGCTGTGGACCGAGCCGCTCGCGCACGTCGAACTTGGACGCGAGGCGGACCTGGCGATTGTCGCCCCGGCTACCGCCAACATCCTGGCGAAGATGGCGCACGGCATAGCGGACGACATGGCGACGTCGACTCTCCTGGCCGTGAACTGCCCCATCCTGGCGTGTCCGGCGATGAACCTCCGGATGTGGAGCAACCCCGCGACCCGCGAGAACGTGGAGCTGCTCGAGGCCCGCGGCGTTCACATGGTGGGACCCGAGGAGGGAGAACTGGCGGAGGGAGAAGAGGGGCCGGGCAGGATGTCGGAGCCCGAAACCATCTTTCTCACCGCAGCACGCCTTCTTCGTCGCGACTCGTCCCTCGCCGGACGGAAGATAGTAGTCACGGCGGGCCCGACCTTCGCCCCGGTGGACCCGGTCCGGTTCCTGGGGAACAGGTCGTCCGGCCGCATGGGTCTGGCGCTCGCTTCAGCGGCATGGCTTCGAGGTGCGGACGTCGTCCTGATCGCCGGTCCTACGTCGGTCAGTCCTCCGCACGGACCGAGGCTGGTGCGGGTAGAGACCAGCGATGAAATGGGAGCGGCGTTGGCCCGGGAGCTGAGCGATGCCGCAGTCCTGATCATGGCAGCCGCAGTCTCCGATTTTCTGGTTCCGAGTCCCGCGGAGAAGAAGATCAAGCGAGGCGACCGGGACTCGCTCGAGATCAGATTCGAGGCGGGCCCCGACCTTCTCGTGGCGACGCGTGACCAGAGGGAGGCCGGCGGAGTCTTCACGCTCGGCTTTGCGCTCGAGTCGGAGAACCCGATCGACAACGCCCGTCGCAAGCTGGAGGACAAGGGACTCGACCTGGTAGCGGTTAACGAGGCGGGTCGGGTAGACCGTGGCGTCGAAGCGGAGACGAACCAGGTGACCCTCATCGACGACCAGGGAGTGATCGAGGAGATTCCGCTGATGTCAAAGCTGGAGGTGGCCGAGAGACTGCTCGACCATCTCGCCGGCCGGGTCTCATGAACGAGACGCGAGGCGCACTTCGCAGCTACCTCAAGGGGCGAGAGGCCCTGGGCGATCCGGAGCTGTTCCTGTCTTCCGGCAACAGGCGGGAGACGCTGGAGCAGGTTCGAAACGCCGGGGCGGGACTTGCCGGTGGAGAAGGGACCGGACTGGACGCGGCTGCTCTGGCGCGGAAGGGCACCCGGGAGGACATCCTCGGCATTCCTGACATGGAGAGTCTGCGCGACGTCGCCGAGGCCTGTACTCGGTGCGGACTGCACTCGACACGCACCCGCGTCGTGTTTTCAGATGGAGCGCCTGACGCAAAGGTCCTGTGTGTGGGAGAGGCGCCCGGTGCGAACGAGGATCGCACGGGCCTGCCTTTCGTCGGCAGGGCGGGGAAGCTCCTGGATCGCCTCCTGCTCAGCGTCGGCTTCCCGAGGGCCGAAGTCTTCATCTGCAACGTTCTCAAGTGTCGGCCGCCCGGCAATCGAAATCCGCTCCCGGAGGAGATCCACGCCTGTTCTCCCTTCATGCTGAGGCAGCTCGAACTCGTGAAACCGACGGTCATCGTCGCCTTCGGCACCTTTGCGGCGCAGACGCTGCTGGGATGTCGAGACTCGCTCCGACATCTGCGGGGGCGCACCCATCTCTACGAGGGGTTTCCCCTTGTGGTGACGTATCACCCCGCGGCTCTTCTGCGGAATCCGGGTTGGACTCGGCCGACCTGGCACGATCTTCAGCTGGCGCGGCGGATCGTGGACGGCGACCTGGGCCATACGACGTCCCGTGTGGATGCGGAGAACGAGACGCCGGGCGTCGAGCCCGATGGCGGCCAGACCGGCGTGAAGGACCAACTGATTCTTGGAGGTCGCGATGGCTGAGCCCTCGGTGATCCCAGTCGATAGTGGGGTTGCTGGCCGGCAGATCCCGTGGTCGGAGGAAGCCGAGATATCGGTCCTCTCAGCCATGTTGATCGACGGCGATGCGGTGGCGAGGGCCATCGAGATGGTGGGCGACAACTCGTTCTACCGGGAGTCGAATCGCCGGGTCTTTCGCGCCATGGTTCGCTTGTACTCCCGGGGGGAAGTGATCGATGTGGTCACTCTTTCCGACGAGTTGAAGTCAGCCGGCGAGATCGACGGCGCGGGCGGTATGGCTTACCTGGCCCGACTCGTGGACGCCGTGCCGACCGCGGCCAACATCGAGTATCACTGCCGAATCCTGCGCGACAAGGCGGTTCTCAGACAGCTGATTGAATCGGCGACCGACATCGTCCGGGAGGCGTACGATGCGCCGGCGGGCGAAGTGGATGACACGCTGGACCGGGCAGAGCAGAGGATCTTTCAGATCGCACAGGCGTCGCAGCGGCAGGGCTTCGTATGGATCAAGGAAATTCTGTGGCCCACGTTCGAGCGGATCGAGGAATTGCAGAGCAGTCCCGGATCGGTGACCGGTGTCGCGAGCGGTTTCGCGGACCTCGACAACATGACAGCGGGATTTCAGAAGGGCGACTTGATCATCGTGGCTGGCCGGCCGTCGATGGGAAAGACGGCTCTGGCCATGAATTTTGCCCAGCATGCGGCGATCGACAAGGAAGTTCCCGTCGCCGTGTTCTCGCTCGAGATGTCGAAGGAGTCGCTGGTACAGAGACTCCTGTGTGCGGAAGGCCGGGTGGACGCTGGCCGTCTGCGACGCGGTCGTCTGCAGGACGACGAGTACGCGAGGCTGGCCACAGCGGCCGGCCACTTGAATACCGCCCCGATCTGGATTGACGACACGCCCGCGATCACGGCCCTCGAGCTTCGCGCCAAGGCGCGCCGGTTAGCTTCCGAGGTGGACCTCGGGCTGATCATCGTGGACTACCTGCAGCTCATGAGCGGTCCGAGCAACGCGGACAATCGGCAGCAGGAAATCAGCTCCATATCGAGGTCGATCAAGGCGGTGGCCAAGGAGCTCAACGTACCGGTGGTGGCCCTCTCGCAGCTTTCCCGTGCGCCGGAGCAAAGGACTGACAAGCGGCCGGTCCTGGCAGATCTCCGCGAGTCGGGGGCCATCGAGCAGGATGCGGACCTCGTGATGTTCGTCTACCGGGAAGAGGTATACCGTCGCCCCGAGGATCTCGTAGACGATTCGGGCGAATCGATCGAGGGGAAGACTGAGTTGATTATCGGCAAGCAGCGTAACGGCCCCACCGGCAGCCTCCGGTTGTACTTCCACAAGAACTATACGCTCTTCGAATCGGCGGCCCGCGGATCCGAAGCCCGCTGAGCGGTGCGATTGACGCGATGTTGAGGTTCGCGCTTCAGTTGGGAATCGGAGAAGTCACCGTCCACGGAAGTTCGGGGAGGTCATGAGCCGCGTCCGTACCGTCTTCGTATGTCGCGATTGTGGCGCCGAAACGCCACGCTGGGAGGGTCGTTGTCCCACGTGCGGCGAGTGGAATTCGCTGGACGAGGGTACGCGCGGCTCCCGGTCTCGCGGCGCCGGAAAATCCCCCCAGGTGAGCCGAGTCCAGACTCTTGGAGATTCCGGCGATACTCCTGTCAGCAGAATGGCCACGGGCTTCGGCGAGGTCGATCGCGTATTGGGTGGCGGTATCGTTCCGGGATCGGTCGTGCTCCTGGGCGGAGCTCCCGGGATCGGAAAGTCGACGCTGCTGCTGCAACTCGCCGGTCGTCTGCGGGAGGGCGGACACGGGGTGCTGTACGTGTCGGGCGAGGAGTCCTCGGAGCAAGTCGCGATGCGGGGAACGCGCCTCGGCACAGCCGCCGACGTGGCCTTCCTCGCCTCCAACGAGCTCGAGGAGGTGCTGGACGCCCTTCGAGAGATCCGGCCGGCGGTGGTTTGCGTGGACTCAATCCAGACCATCAGCTCGAGGCACCTCTTGTCGACTCCCGGGGGAGTGGCGCAGGTACGCCAGGTCGCGTCGGAGCTTCAACGCCAGGTCAAGGACGCCGGCGCGGCCTGCCTGCTGGTCGGCCACGTGACCAAGGGAGGGGCGCTGGCCGGACCGCGCACGCTGGAGCACCTGGTGGACGTGGTCCTCCACTTCGAGGGCCAGCGCTCGGGCGATCACCGGATTCTCCGGGGCTCCAAGAACCGCTTCGGGAGCGTGGACGAGATGGCCGCTTTTCGGATGGACGTCAGCGGCCTGGTGCCCGTTCCCGATCCGTCGGCGCTCTTCCTTTCGCCGGATGGAGCCGAGACGAGCGGCGCTGCCGTGGCGGTTCCGATGCACGGGAGTCGTCCGATCCTCGCCGAAGTGCAGGCGCTCGTGGCGCGGGCCAGGTTCGCGGCTCCCCAGCGCGTGTGTACGGGATTCCACTCGCGCAGGCTGGCCATCCTTCTGGCCGTGCTCGAGAAGAAGGCCGGCGTTGCACTGGGAGAGCAGGACGTGTTTCTCAACGTGGTGGGCGGGCTCCGCGTGGCCGATCCGGCGGCGGACCTTGCCGTCGTCGCCGCTCTTCTGTCGGCGGGAGCGGATCGACCGTTCCCTCCCGGTACCGCCTTCTTCGGCGAAGTCGGCCTTGGGGGTGAGGTGCGCGGCGTGTCCCACGGTGAAGCCCGTGTCCGGGCCAGCCTTGGCGCGGGTCTGCAGAGGATCGTGGCGCCGGCGGCGCTCGAGGACGACCTGGCGAGCCCGCCCGGAGGAGAGCTTCGATACGTGCGGCACGTTCGGGAGGTGGCCCGGTTGCTGGTCCCGGCGGGCGCGCCGTGAACGGGGCATCGGCTGTGATCGTCGCAGGGGGCAGCGGTGAACGGCTGGGTTCGCCGAAGCAATTCCTGCCTCTCGGGGGGATTCCTCTTCTCCTCTGGAGCGTCCGGACGATCGCGGCGCATCGCGGCATCGATGAGATCGTCGTCGTCCTTCCCGTTGAATACGCCACGGACCCGCCGGAGTGGCTGAAGCATGAGTCCGTGCGGTGCTGTGTCGGCGGTGGTACCCGCCGCCAGAGCGCTGGAGCGGGCGTGATGGAGGTGGATGCCGGGGCGGAGCTGATCCTGATCCATGATGCGGCGCGCCCGTTCGTGTCAGCCGGTGTGATAGACCGCGTCCTGGAGGCCGCCGCAGACGTGGGCGCGGCGCTTCCCATTCTCCCGGTCGTCGACACGATCAAGCGAGCGCAGGGAGGACGGGTCACCGGGACGGTGGAGCGTTCGGGACTCGGTCGCGCTCAGACTCCCCAGGCGTTCGAGGCCGGACTGATTCGCGAACTTCACTCGAGGGCTTCCGAGGTGGGCAGCCCCGCCTCAGACGATGTCGCCTTGTGCGAAGCACAGGGACGTCCGGTCGCCACGGTGGAGGGAGATCCCTGGAATCTGAAGATCACGACTCCCGCGGACCTGGCCCTGGCGGAATGGCTGGTGGCCTCGGGAAGGGTGGTGTTGCCCCCAGCCCGGAGTGAGGCCGGTGGCCCGGTATGAGTCGGTCGCGGTCTCAGCCGGGGCCGCGAGTCTGGACCGGGGTGTGCGCAGGGCCGTCGAGGTTCTGCAGGCGGGGGGCGTTCTCGCTCATCCCACTCAGACGGTGTACGGCATCGGTGGTGCGGCCCGGCCGGAGGTCGATCTCCGGGTAGCGACCATGAAGGGCAGGGAACTCCAGCGATTTCCACTACTTCGAATCGCCTCGGACGCTGAAGATCTCAGGCTGGCGTTTCCCGATCTCGTATGGACCCCCGAAG
>CAYWLF010000047.1:0-12406 GCA_964458875.1 uncultured Gemmatimonadota bacterium | reverse complement strand
GGCTTCGTCGCGTCCGCCTCGGGGGTCGCGGTCCCCGCGAGGGCCATGCGTTTCGTCCTCGGCCCGGCCGCGTATTTCCTCCATGTCTAAGCCGAGGCGTCGCTCAAGCTCATCGACGATCGCGACCGATGCGAACACCGGACGGTGAGTGTGCCCCGCGATCAAAACGAGGTTGTCCTGTCCGACCGCCCAGCGCCGCATGGCCCGATGGTGCTTTTCCCTCACCTTCCGGTTCTTTGAAGGCGTGTTTCGGGAGACGGCCGTCAGATGCTGAATCGGCTTCCAGACGAACCGCACCGTAAAACGCGCCAGGAACGCCAGACCGTCGCTCATGCCGGTCCCCTGGTGCCCGTGGACCAGGAAGATCGACCCCAGGCTGCGGACCCCGAGTCGGACATCCAGCAGCAGGGACTCTCTGACCTCGAGAGGGGCGCCCTGGTGCAGAGGACCGAGTTCGTTGTGTACCGCCGCGGGCGACGCCCATTCCTCGTCGTGGTTTCCCCAGAACCGAATCAGGCGATCGTCCTCATGGAACCGGCTCTCGGCTGAATAGACATCGGCGTATGACGAGAAAACGGCGTCGATCCGGTTCTGCCAGAGTTCCTCGACATCCCCGAGCAGAGCCAGCGTGTAGCGCTCCCGGTCGTAGTGGGCGAGAGCCCGAAGATATGCGTCCTCACAGCGGCGGAAGTCGTCGGCCCGGTCCCGCTTTCCCCGGTGCATGTCTGACAGGATGACGAGCCGATCGGCGTCCGCGTCGAACGGCGTGGCCGGCCAGCCGCGGTGTCCGGGCGCACGGCGCGCCCGACGAAGGGCGGCAGACAGCCCTGCGGCGACTCGGACGTCGTACACAGTGGGCCCCGTGCTGGACCGCCGAATCCGCAATTCGACCTCGGAGCTCAGCCGATTCCGTCGTCCGCGTCAGCGGCGTCCATCGCCAGAAGCGCGGGATCCAGAGTCGGCATGCGAATCATCATCCACGTTGCCCCGATGGCCGGAGCGAGCAGGAAGAAGCGCAGCGGGTGCGCCAGGATGATTACGCTGGACAGGATCGCTGCCCACGTGAAGACGAGTATCGTCACCTTGCTGCTCGCAGGCAGGGCCCGGTGCTCGCGGTAGCCACGAACGATGGGGCCGTACACGCGGTGATTCATGAGCCACCGGTGCAGTCGATCCGAACTCCGTACGAAGCAGGCCGCCGCCAGGAGAAGGAAGGGCGTAGTCGGAAGCAGGGGGACGAAGATACCGAGCGTTCCGAGTCCCACGGACGCTACGCCGGTTGCGACAAGAAGCCAGCGTGGCAGTAGCCGGCGCGCCGTCCCCCTCGGTACCTGTTTCACTGCGGATCAATCATGGTGGTCCGCGGCCTCCATCGCTTCTGCCCCGGCCAGCCGCCCCGTGAGACTCGTGGGGTCGTGGATGAGAATCGGAAGGTGCTGGGGGCAGATTCCGATGACGGCACCCTGATACTCGATGCGCACGATCGGAACCTCATCCGAAGTCCGGGCACAGGCCACACAGGTCGAACGCGGCTCCTTCATGGATTGCCTTCCGTCGGGTGCGCTTCGCAGATCGGGCGGTCCGTCTAGATACGGCATGGAGCCGGCTCAGGCAACGCCGGGCTCGCCGCAGACTCTGCCGTTTGACGCGAACCGACGTGCGACCCACGTTGTGATCCGACAGCGCACCCCCGCGGGGGGAGCGTCCCTGGACCCGAGGCATCTGTTGAGACTCCGCACGCGCGGACGGTGGGGTGTGCAAGCCGGCATCCTGGCGGGAATGGCTGTTGCCGCGATCTTCTTCGTCGTCGATCTGGTGCGCATGGCGCCCTTTTCGACTCCGTTGTTCCTGAGCCGGTCGCTTCTGCAAGCCAGTCTCGCTCTCGGAAACGAAGATCTGATACAGACGCTGGCCGGCTTCTCGCCGGGAGCACGCCTGGCGGCGTTTACCGCTGTTCATCTGGCTGTGTTCGCTATCCTGGGCATGCTCGCGGCGGCGCTGGCCAACCTGTTCCACCTGCCATGGAACTCTCGGACTGGAGCGATCGCGGGGTTTCTGGTCGGATCTGGAGGGTGGCGGCTGGCTCTGGAGGCCGGTCCGGTTTGGATATCCGGAGCCAACCTCACTCCTGAAGTGTTCATCGGCACCGGGATCGTTAGCGGCGCCGTGCTCGGATGGCACCTGAGGCTCTGTCAGTTTGACGCGGAGGAGGCTCGCGAAGGGACCAGGGCCGGCAGGCGCTAGTGTCTTCCCTCCCCATCGGGACGGACTCCTTCCACAGACTCCCAGCGTTCGGTGCGTACCAGGGTACCGACCACGCCACCAACTGCGGCCCCGACAGCCGCGCCGACCACGGCACCAAGGGCCGCCCGTTCTGCGGCAGAGGACCCTTCTCCGCACGCTTCTTCGCCGCTGCAGGCCAGGCCCATGGCACCGGCACCAAGCAGCACTCCACCCAAAGCTCCGAACTCGAGTCCCTTGAGCGTGTTGGGACGCGTGCCGAGGCTCACCTCGAGTCTCTCGATCGCCTCTCGGGGAATCACGAGGGACCCCCGCCCACGGGTACCGCCCGGGGTCCCCAGCGCGATACCGGAATCGCCGACGGCCACGACGCTTCCAATCATCGGACCTTCGGTGTAGGGCGGCGCCACGAGCCGGACCCGGGTGCCGACCTCCAGCGCCGACTCCTGGCCCTGCAGAGCCATCGGAGCGGCCAGCAGCAAGAGAACCAGCGAGGGCAGGAAAGACCGGGACGCTCGACCGAACTTCATTGTCACCTCCCGACCGGCGTGCGAACCTCCTGGGACCTGAAGCTACCATCCCCCTGAAGCACCAGCGATCTCGTGGAAACGAAGAACGGCCCGGTCTCGCGACCGGGCCGTCCTTCCATGTACCCCAGCGCACGGGAAGCGGCCGGAGCCGCTCCCGCCGCACGACGACTAGTACATTCCACCCATGTCGCCACCCGGCATGGCCGGCATGGCGGCTTCCTGCTCCGGCTTGTCCACCACGACGCACTCGGTGGTGAGGAGGAGGCCCGCGATGGAGGCGGCGTTCTGGAGCGCCGTACGCGTGACCTTGGTCGGGTCGATCACGCCTGACTTCACCAGGTCCTCGTACTCGGCGGTCTGGGCGTTGTAGCCCCAGTTCAGCGAGTTCTTCTCACGCACGCGCTCGACGATGATCGAGCCCTCGGCGCCCGCGTTCTGCGCGATCTGGCGCAGCGGCTCTTCGAGCGACCGGCGCACGATCTGCACCCCGATCTGCTCGTCGGAGTCCTTGCGCTTCAGGTTGTCCAGGGCCTTCTGGCACCACAGGAGCGCGACACCGCCGCCGGGCACGATGCCCTCTTCGACAGCCGCCCGCGTGGCATGCAGTGCGTCCTCGACCCGAGCCTTCTTCTCCTTCATCTCGGTCTCGGTCGCCGCTCCGACGTTGATGATGGCCACGCCACCGGCCAGCTTGGCCAGCCGCTCCTGCAGCTTCTCCTGGTCGTAGTCGGACGTGGACTTGTCGATCGCGACGCGGATCTCATTGATCCGGCCTTTGATCTTGTCCGTGTCCCCTGCGCCGTCCACGATGATCGTGTCGTCCTTGTCGATCACGATGCGCTTCGCGGAACCAAGATCGCTTACCACCGCGTTCTCGAGCTTGAAACCCAGCTCCTCGCTGATGACCTGTCCGCCAGTGAGGATAGCTACGTCCTGCAGCATCTGCTTCCTGCGGTCACCGAACCCGGGCGCCTTGACCGCTGCTACCTTCAGCGTACCGCGGAGCTTGTTCACCACCAGCGTGGCAAGAGCCTCTCCCTCGACGTCCTCCGAGATGATCATGAGAGGCTTGCCCATCTGGGCCACCTTCTCGAGCACCGGCAGAAGATCCTTCATCGAGGAAATCTTCTTGTCGTGGATCAGGATCAGAGGATCCTCGAGCACGGCCTCCATCTTGTCCGGATCCGTGACGAAGTACGGTGAAAGGTAGCCGCGGTCGAACTGCATTCCGTCCACGGTCTCGAGCGTCGTCTCCAGTCCCTTGGCTTCCTCGACCGTGATGACTCCGTCCTTGCCGACCTTCTCCATCGCGTCAGCGATCAGGTCGCCGATCACGGAGTCGCTGTTGGCGGATATGGTGGCGACCTGGGCGATCTCCTTCTTGCCCTTCGTCTCCACCGCCATGTCGGCGAGCTGCCCGACGACGTTCTCGACCGCGCCCTCGATGCCCCGCTTCAGAGCCATCGGATTCACGCCGGCCGTCACGCTCTTCAGGCCCTCCGTGAAGATCGCCTGTGCCAGGATCGTTGCCGTGGTGGTGCCGTCGCCGGCGTTGTCGGAGGTCTTCGTCGCCACTTCCTTGACCATCTTGGCGCCGAGATCCTCAACCGGGTCATCCAGCTCGACTTCCTTGGCCACCGTGACTCCGTCCTTGGTGACCGTCGGGCTGCCGAACTTCTTCTCGATTACGACGTTCCTGCCCTTGGGACCGAGCGTCACTTTTACGGCTCGGGAGAGCTTGTCCACGCCCTTCTTGAGCCGGGTGCGCGCCTCTGTGTCAAATTCGAGTTCCTTGGCCATCGTATTTGGACTCCTCTAGAAATTGCGGATCGGTCTGGTGACCGGATCGCTTCGTTTGTAGTTCAGTCGCCGACTCAGCCGAGAACCGCCAGGACGTCCGACTCGCGGACGATGAGGTACTCGTTCCCATCGACCGTGACCTCGGTACCCGAGTACTTGCCGTACAGGATCTTGTCGCCCTTCTTGAGCTCGACCTCGATGAGTTCGCCCTGATCGGTGCGTCGGCCCGGTCCCACCGCTATGACCGTACCCTGCTGCGGCTTTTCCTTGGCCGTGTCCGGAATGTAAAGCCCGCCCCGCATCTCTTCCATCTCCTCCAGAGGCTCAATGACCACCCGATCGGCCATGGGCTTGATCTTCGCGCTTGCCATGTCTGCTCCTCCTGGTGCTTCCGCTATCGGTTGAACTGCATTGTTTCCGAGACCGTCGCTGTTAGCACTCTCTGATTTCGAGTGCTAGAAACGCTCCCCATAATACGCGGCGCGGCGCCACGGTCAAGTCGTCGTCCCGCTCATTGCCTGGGCACGCTCCGTGCCAGACGAAAACCGCGCTATTCATGGCTTTTCGGGCGAATTTGACTGCCGCTGTGGCGCTGGCGGGAAACAGACCTGTCAGGGTGGCGCGGACCTGCCAGAAGGGCCGACCTGAAACCCCCGGCAAGGGACAGACGTAGAGTCAGACGAACACTACAGTATCGCCACCCGGCCCTGCCCAGCGGAGGACAGCGGGCCCGCCAGGTGGAAGCGAATAGGAGGAAGCAAGATGATACGCGCAATCGTGACGCTGCTGGTCCTGGGCTTCATGGGGATGGTGGTCCTCAGTCTGCTGTTCGGGCTGCTGGTGCCACTACTCGCCATCGCGCTGAAGGTCGGACTCGTTCTGCTGATCGGGTACTTCGTCCTGAGGCTCGTGAGTCCGAAGGATGCCGAGAAGGTGCGGGAGAAGCTGCGGCGGGTGAAGTAGGGACGGGGCGCGGGGGGCGGCCTGGCGGTTTCGCCGCCGGGCCGCCCGCTGCATCGCCCTCGCACGACCTGCAAACCTGCAAACCTGCTACGAACTTCCTTGCTATTCCATCACCGCCGTCGCCACCGCCAGGTGTGCGGCCGCCCTGTCCAGATGTCTCGCCAACTCTTCAAGGCGCCCGGCCACCGCCTCCAGGTCGCCTGCCCTTAGCGACAGCCTTACCGCCGGCATCGGCAATGTGGCATAACCGTTGTCCGGATCCGAAGCGAAGAGCAGTTGCCGGCTCCAGGCCTCGCCGGGAAGTCCCGTGTCGCTGGTAAGCGAGAGGGTCGCGGCCCGGACGTGTTCGTTGACCCTGCCGGCGATTTCCGGGGTCAGTGGCACCTCCGCCAGCCCGCGATCTCGGACCAGCGAGTAGGCCGCCGCCGCTTCCTCGATCGCAGCGATGGACGAACGCAAGTCAGCCAGACGCGCCCGCACCGTTGCGGAAAGGGGGGAATCGGCCACCATGTCCGCGGCGGCATCTCCCACCGCATGCTCAGTGGCCGTAGCCGCTTCGAGGGCCGACTCGACCTCGGTCTCGAGGTGGATCGCGCGCTCCCGGACCACGTCTGCCAGCTCGGCGAAATCGTAGGGAAGGACGTCGGCGTTCGCGAGACGTGACACTACCACGGCAGCGACTCTCGCGACGGCCGCGTGATACAAGTATCCGGGGTCACCGTACTCCTGCATCCATCTCGGTGTATCATACATCGAGTGATAGACGCCACCGGCTCCGCCAAAACCGAAGCCGATCGCCGGGATCCCGAGGTGCTGGTAGAAGCCCTTGTGGTCCGAGCCCCCTCCGAGGTCCCCCACGGGAAGAGGCTCGGGATCGGTGTCGTCACCCAGGCGCTCCGCTACCCGGGTCAACCACGCGTCGTATACGGAGCCGTCAAGAGCCGGTTCATCCACTCGACGCGCGGCGGCGCGAGCGAGCGCCTTGAGCTCGGGTGAGGCCGCGGCGCCAAATGAGGACCCCGATACGGGGGCATCCTGATTCACATACGCCACGACCGAGGCCCGCAGTCGCTCCGCATGGGCCTCCACCCATTCGATCGACCCCACGATCCCCCATTCCTCGGCGTCCCATGTCACGAAGACGACCGTGCGCCGCGGGCGCAGGCCGAGCGCATTCAACGTCCCGAAGGCCCGCGCGACTTCCACCACGCTCGCCGTACCGCTGACGTTGTCGATGGCCCCGGGGCTCCACGAATCACGATGGGCGCCGATGACGACCCATTCGTCAGGCCACTCGGTGCCTTCGATGACCGCGATCGTATTGTAGGCCGAGTGATACGCCTCATCTCCCGACTCCGTCCGGACCTCGAGCCGGGCGCGGGTTGGACCCGGGCCGAATCGATACGTCAGGTCGAGACCGCCCTGCCACGACTCGGGCGCGACCGAACCGCCCAGAGGCTGGAGAAGTGCCTCCGCCGCTCCGTACCCGATGGGCACCACGGGAATGCGGGCGACCCCCACCATCTGGTCTTCGGGTACGCGGGGTGCGCCAGGCAGAGAGGGGCCCGTCGGGGTGGACGGGTCACCGACGGAGTTGAGAACGCTGCCGCGCTGGACTCCCCTGGCCGGTCGCATCGGGCCGTCGGGGTACACCTCGCCCCGGACGAACCCGTCGTTCGCGGGATCCGAGTACAGGAGAAGCCCGACCGCCCCTCGCGCTTCGGCCTCACGGGCCTTGATGCCGCGGAACGACCGGCCGTACCGGGCCAGCACGATCTTCCCCTCCACCGAGACACCGGCGAAGTCAAGCGTGCGGTAGTCCGCCGGAAGGCCGTAGCCGGCGAAGACCACCTCGGCCTCGGCGACGCCCGTTCCAGAGTACGCGTTGAAGACGGGGACCACGTCGAGCCCGGTGGCGGGATCCACGGACAGCGACGGCTCGGCCAGGTCGAAGGCCATGAACTCCGGCCCCGTGCGCTGCACCGACACCAGCAGGGGGTGAGGCATGTAGAGAACCAGGGAATCGTAGCCCGCGTCGATGCCCGCCGCCGCATGCCAGCCGATCACGGAGTCCCGGGTCGCCACCTGGCCCGGGGTGCCGGCCATGTGCGGGCGAGCCGCGAGCGTGCGCGCCCAGCGGCCGACCGAGTCGGGGTGGATCGAACGGAGAAGCAAGTCCTCGAATTCGTCCTGCACGACAGCCGCGCTGTCGCCGAATCCCGTGATGGAAACCGCCAGAGGCTCTGCGGGCGCTTCCTGCGATATCCCTGGGGAAGGAAGAAGCAGGATTGACAGGACCGACCCACCGATCATGGCGACGGCCACGATGCCGGTCGCGCGAGGCCTCAAGATGAGCGGCCTTCTCTCTCGAGGTGCTCGTCCGCGCAGATGAGCCCGTGCAGTGTGAGGTAGGGATCCACCCTGTCCACCGTCCGGCAATGAGGGGCGATGACTTCGGCCAGGCCTCCGGTCGAGATCACCAGGGGATCCTCGGGATCCCATTCGTCCAGGATGCGTTTCACGATCCCATCGATGCTATCGACGATCGAGTAGAACACTCCTGATTCCAGGCACGTCACGGTCCGCCGGCCGATCACCTTCTCCGGTTGCCGGATCTCCACGGACGGCAGCTTGGACGTGAATTGATGCAGCCGATCGATTCCGGCCCTCGGACCCGGGGCGATCACTCCCCCCAGGAAGACCCCGTCGGCCGTGATGCAATCGAACGTGGTCGCCGTGCCGAGGTCCACCACGATCGTGTTGCGAGCGTAGAGACACCGGGTTCCCAGCGTATTCACGATTCGGTCGGCCCCGACGGACGCCGGCTCGTCCACGTCGAGGATCACGGGCAACGGAGAGGAGGCGTCGATCCGGCGGTTGGAAATGCCCAGCTGGTCGAAGGCCTCGTCCCACGACCGGTCGATCGCCGGAACGACCGACGCGATCACAGCACGGTCGATCGATGCGAGCCCGTCGATCTCGGTCGCCAGCAGCCCGCCGAGCGTGATAGCCATCTCGTCGCCCGTGGGGTGGCGCTGCGTGCTGATGCGCCAGCTCCTCCGCACTTCGGATCCAGCATACAGACCCAGCAACGTCTCGGTGTTCCCCACGTCTACGGCCAGGATCATGTCACCCTCCTCGCGGCCTGGATTGCTGGTCGCTCCACGGGTCCACCACCCCATCGTTAACCCTGCGGAGGGCGCCCCGGTCCGGGCGAAACAGCAGGGCTCCGTCCGGTGCGATTCCCACGCACGTGCCCGGGTGACCGTGCTCCTCGCCCGGCAACGTCAAGCGTGCGCGTCGATCTCTCAGCCAGTCGTACCGATCCACTCGCGTGAGCAGATCACCTTCGAGCGATGCCGGCGCCGCGGGAAGCCAGGCCTCGAGTCCGGCGATCGCGCAGTCCGCCACGTCGATGAGCGAGACAGTCTCGCCGAGGACGGAATCGATGGAAGTGGCTCTTTGGGTCACATCAGCGGGGGCTGCGTCACCGAGCGGTCGCACGTTGATCCCCACTCCCACGACCAGGTAGCGCGGACGTGACGCCGACCAGGAAGCCTCAGCGAGGACGCCCCCCAACTTCAGCCCGGCGGCGATCAGGTCGTTCGGCCACTTCAAGCCCGGGCCCAGGCCGCGAAAGCGACCGTCGAGGCGTTCCACCACGCCGAGGCCGCCGAGGATCGAGACCATGGAGGGGTGCGAGAGGTCCGCCGGCCGCAAGATCATGCTGAGATACACGCCTGCGTCCTTCGGAGAGTGCCAATCGTGCCCTGCCCTGCCCCTGCCGGCCGTCTGCTCGCGGCACAGGACTACCGTTCCCGAAGGGGCCCCGTCTTCCGCGAGATCGCGACCCGCCTCGTTCGTCGAGTCGATCTTGCCGTACAGGACCACCGATTCACGATCCCACCGGGACTGGAGGCCCTCGAGAGACTCCCCTCCCCATTCCGTCGTCTTTCGCCTGCTCATCGGTTCGTCACCAGAAGAGAAAAGTCCAGGGCAGGAGCCGAGTGTGTCAGCGCGCCCACCGATATGTAATCCATTCCCGTGCCGGCGATGTCCCGCACGGTGTCCAGTTTCACCCCCCCCGAAGCCTCGATCTGGGGATGGGGCAGCGCTCCCGCCCTGACGATCGCGACAGCGGCCTCCAGTTCGGCAAGCGTCATGTTGTCGAGCATCACGCGGTCGGGACCGCACGAAAGAGCCTCCCGCAGCTCGATCTCGTTGGTGACCTCGACCTCGAGCTCCAGGCCCTCCCGCCGGGCTCCAGACCGTGCGGCCTCGATGGCTTTCCGGACGCCCGATGCCGCGCGAATGTGATTCTCCTTGATGAGAACCATGTCGTACAGGCCCTCGCGGTGGTTCATGCCCCCGCCCGTGGCGACGGCGTGTTTCTCTAGCGAGCGCCATCCGGGCGTCGTCTTACGAGTGTCCGAGATCCGGCAACCCGTCCCCGCGACGGCCTCGACGTACCGTGCGGTCAGGGTCGCGACTCCCGAGAGACGGGCCAGAAAATTGAGGGCGGTGCGCTCGGCCGACAGGATCGAACGCAGGGAACCCGCGACGCCCATCACCACAACGCCGCTGGCCAGACGCGTCCCGTCACCGACGTGCGCGACCACCTCCAGTTCCGGGTCCACGGTTTCAAACGTTCGAGCCGCGATGGCCACCCCGCACGCCACTCCGTCCTCCTTCGCCATGATCCTGGCCCTACCCACCGCGTCCGCCGGGATCGTCCACTCTCCCGTCCGGTCTCCGTCGCCGATGTCCGTCTCGAGCTCCAGGCGAATCAGCGTATCCGCCGCCGCCCCGATGTCGGCACTCATCGAAGCCCCGGCTGGAAGGCGGCCGCCACCAGGTAAGCGGAGCCGGCGGCCCAGCAGTACCAGGCGAACCGGTAGAACGCCCCGGTCTGGAGCATTCGGACGAACAGGCGAATCGCGAGCACGCCGGCCACGAGAGCGGCGGCGAACCCGGCCCCGAGGACGGCCGCCCCCGGTCCCCCCGAGCCACCGGCATGCCTCAGCTGTAGGAGCCCCGCCCCGAGGATCGCGGGCACGGACATGAGGAACGAGAACTCGGCGACCGCGACCGGCTCGATGCCACGCCACGTACCCATCGCCACCGTGGCTCCCGATCGACTGATACCCGGAAGAATCGCCGCGGCCTGAGCGATCCCGATCCAGATGGACTGGGCGACAGTCGGTGACGGAGCAGCGGCGCGAGGTGACGTCAGGCGAACCGAGTAGACGATGAAGCCGGTGACGATCAACAGGCACGCGGCGAACACCGGCCGACCGAAAGCGGACACGAACCAGTCCTGCGCCAGCACGCCGACGAGGCCCGCGGGAACCGAGGCCAAGAACAGCAGTCCGATGTAGGTCCAGGATGACCGATCTCCACGCAGCGCACCGACTGCCAGCGATCCCACGCGACCCCGATAGACCCAGAGCACGGCACACAGGGTGGCCAGGTGCACGGTCACCTCGAAGGTCACCCCCGGAAGACGGATTCCGAGAAGTGCCTGTCCCAGGACCAGGTGGCCGCTGCTGGACACGGGAAGGAACTCCGTCAATCCCTGCACGATCCCGAGGACTGTGGCCTCGAGGACGCTCATTTCGACGGCCCGGCGAGTACTTCTTCGTAGAAGCGCTCATACATCGGTACGATCAGCTCAGCCGAGTATCGCTCTACGGCTGAGCTGCGCGCGGCACGGCCGAATGACTTCCACTGATCCGAGTCCATCAGGAGCTTCACTCCGCTCGCCGCCATTTCGTCGACGGCTCCAACGGGGTGCAGGAAGCCCGTAACCCCGTGATCGACCACCTCCGCCAGTCCGCTCCCTCCCGTACCGATCACCGGCACCCCGCTCGCCAGCGCTTCCAGCGCGACGAGGCCGAACGACTCCTGCTCCGAGGGCAGGAGGAACAGATCGGCGCAGGACAGGAGCTCGGCCACGGATTCCAGCTTTCCGAGGAACACGATGTCCTCGAGGACGCCCAGGTTGCCCGCCAGCTCGGTGACCGCGGCCCTTTCCGGACCGTCTCCGATGAACACGAGCCGCGACGGGACCTTGCTGCGAATGCCGGCGAAGGTGCGAACCACGTCGTCTACGCGCTTCACCTTCCGGAAGTTCGAGATGTGCATGACGATCTTCTCACCCTGAGGCGCGAGTGCCCGCAGGTGACAGTCGTCCCGTCCAGGCTGGTAAACCTCGGGGTCGATGAAGTTGGGCACCACGCGGATGTCCAACTTGTCGCACTCGAACGCCCGGTGCGTCTCGTCCTTCAGGTACTGGGAAACCGCGGTGACCCCATCCGACTGCTCCACTGAGAACCGGGTGATGGACCAGAACGATGGATCCTGGCCGACCAGCGTGATGTCGGTCCCGTGAAGCGTCGTCACGACCTTGAGATCCTGGCCTTCCCTCCGCAGCATCTGGCTGGCCACCCAGGCCGCCTCGGCATGCGGAATGGCGTAGTGGGCATGCATGATCTCCAGGTCATGCTGCCGGGCCACCTCGTGCATCTGGACGGTGAGGGCCAGCGAATACGGAGGATACTCGAACAAGGGGTAGTGCGGGACCTCGACCTCGTGGAAGAACAGCCCCTCGTGAAACGACGTCAGGCGAAACGGCTGCGCGTAGGTGATGAAGTGGATCTCGTGGCCGCGTGCCGCCAGCTCGATCCCCAGCTCGGTGGCCAGCGCGCCCGAACCACCGTACGTCGGGTAGCACGCGATACCGATCCTCATGGTCTCACCGATTCGTTCATGCGCCGCTTCTCTTCCGAGGTTTCGTCCGGGGCGACGGATCGAGTCCAGTCCGCCGCTATCTTCCGGGCCAACTCCACCATATCCATGACCGCGTCTACCCG
>CAYWLF010000046.1:0-12464 GCA_964458875.1 uncultured Gemmatimonadota bacterium | reverse complement strand
GTCCTTCGGTCCAGGTATCGGCCAGGGGCCGGTTCTTGTCTTCGATCTGGTAGAACCCGAGGCTAGCGTCGAGCGTGAGGTTGGCCTTGGTGATGTCGTACGAGCCTTCGACACCGCCGCCGACCACATAACGCTCACCCTCGCGGAACTCGTACAGGGTCTCAGTCGCTGTGCCTCGCAGGGCCACGTACGAAGCCGAGCCTGCGGTGAGATAGCGACCGAGGACCAGGTCGCCCCCGTATCGCGAGCCACCGAAACCATCCTCGGCTCGGTAGCGGGCGTCTACGTACCACTTGTCCGGACTCCAGTAAATACGGCCGAAGCCACGCCAACCGTCCTTCTTGATCGTCGTGTTCGTCGGTCCGGCATTCGTGTCCTCGTACTCGCGGTAGGCTCCGCCCAGTTCGACGAGCAGCGGCAGGCTGCGAGAGGTCCATGTCCCCGACAGACGTCCCTCGTTGAATCCGACCGGGGAGAATGCGCTCCAGATCGTCCAGTAGTCGAAGAACGGAGTGTAGTGCCTGGCCTGGGCGGCGAACCGGATCCCGGCGAGGTGCGGCGTCGTGATGCGGACCCGGGCGTCGTTGAGCTGGTCGTACGCGAAGTCGTAGCTGGCTCCACCGTCGAAGGCCCAGCCACCGACGAGAGCCCTCAAGTCCACGGCGGCCCGTTCCGAATACAAGGCGAGTCGATCGGTGCGCAGCTCGCGCTGGTAGGTGGCCGAGCCGGAGAACACCTTGCCGCCCCGGAACCCGAGTTCTCCGCCAAACAGATAGCTGCGACGGTCCGTGGCCAGCAGGTCCGCATCCTGATACAGCTGGCCATTCCGCGGAGCGTTCACCCCTCGAGCCAGGCTCCAGCCCGCGTACCCCTCGAGCCACATCCACCCGAGTCCGCGCCACACGGCGGAGGCTCCGTCGAAATTGTAGTACCCGAGTCCCGACGCCCTGTACATCCGACCAGCTTTGATCTGGAAAGCCGAGCGATTGAAACTCAGGTAGCCCGTGAGCAGATCGAACTTCTGGTCGGTGCGCGGCCACAGCTCGTCACTTCCCAGCCGGGTGCGCATCTGCCCGTGGAACGACAGGCCCTGCACGCCAGTCCAGCCGGCGAATCGCAGGTCCTGTGTGAACGGCATGATGTCCTGGCGCTGGCCGTTGTTCTCGTACCAGCGGCAGAAGTCGCCATCGATGCACGTCACGACCGTCCCGTTCACCAACTCCCGCTGTAGACCCGATCCCGAGACATCGCCCTCGGGAACCGAGTCCATGGAGAACGGCTGAAGCTGCATCCAGCCCCAATTGAGTCTTACGTCACCGCGTACGCCTTGCGCCTGAGCTGCGGACGGCAGCCACACCATGGCGCACGCGAGGAACAATAAGAACGGCCGGCGATGGACAGTCATGGTCCTGCTCCGACGCGCTTGAGGTTACCTGTCACGGAGCTTCTTTGGTCGGCATCATAAACATGGTGGTGGCGGCGAACTGGATCAAGCCCGGCCGGACAGGGGTTCCCTGCGGGCGGACCCGGCCCATTCGGCCGAGCCCGCCCGGGTCTCAGTGGTAGCCGAACAATGCCGAGTACACGATGTGGAGAACCAGAAAGACCCCGAGGCCCAGCATCGTGAACCCGATCACCCGGAAGATCATCTCCACGCGGCGTGGGTACGGCGGCACAAGGCGCTCCTCAAACTCTCCCGAATCCACCATGCGTTGGTACTCTCTCGGCTTGTCAATCTTCAGCTCTTCCACGGGTACTCGGCCGGTAAAGATAACCGGATCCATCGGAAACTTGTCGAGCCGGAAATGGGTGTTGAAGAAATGGATGGTGAAGATGAACGCCACCGCGAGCAGCGCTTCGTCGCTGTGGATGATCGTAGCCACGTTTACCAGCCAGCCCGGCAGCAGAATCGTGAACAGTTCGGGGAACCAGAGCAGAAAGCCCGTGGAACCGATCACGAACATTCCCCAGAAGACGGCGAAGTAGTCGAACTTCTCCCAGTACGTGTAGCGTCCGTAGTTCGGCCGTGGGCCGCGGCCCGAGAACCACTTGATGGAGGCCTTGAATTCCTCGACGTCGTCCTTGTTGAACACGAGCGAGTCCCGGGACGTGATGTACTGTAGCCAGGTCTGGCCCGCGCTGAGTTTCTGTTTCCTGACGTCAAACAGGTGGATGAAGAACACCGCGAAGAGGGCAACGGCTCCTACCCTGTGCCACACTCCCATGGCCTCGAAGCCCCCGAGGAACCAGGCGAGGGCCTGGGCCCATCCCATGTACGAGAACTTGAGCGCCATGCCCGTCAGGGCCAGGAGCATGAAACTGACCATCATCACACCGTGGAGCGAGCGCTGGAACTTGGTGAAGCGCCGGTACTGCATCGGCGGCTCCGCGCCTGCTTCCAAGGCCGCCTCTGGTGGTTCGTGCTTCCAGTCCTCCGGCGAACGCCACAGGCGCCACAACCAGGCCACGGTGTGAATGCTGGCGAAGGTCAGCGTGCCGATCAGAAGGCTCGCCATGAACCAGAAGGTCCAGAACAGCCAGGGGTATTGTTCCGGATCGTGGTGCGTGGCGTGCGTCAGGTAGCCCGTGAACCGTCGGTTCGCTCCGGGATGGCACTGCGAGCAAGTATCGACGATGTTGCGACGACTGAGCGTGGACGCCGGCTCGGTCGTCGGGAGGATCCCATGCGTGCCATGACAATCGTAGCACTTGGCCGCGCTCGCCCCCCCGACCCTCGACACCTTGCCGTGGTACGTGTCGAAGAAGGTCTCCGATTCCTCCTCGTGACACCTTCCGCACTGGCTCATCATCAGCATGCGGAAGTCGTCACGGTCCGTGCGGCTGATCGTGTGAGAGGTGTGGCAGTCCTCGCATGTTGGGTAGGTGTGCTCGCCGTCACTATTCGCGAAGTCGCCGTCCTCGGGCCAGTGTACGCTCTCTCGGAATTGCTCCTCGATCCCGTGGTGACAAACGCCGCACATCCCGGCGACGTTGTTGGGGTTGATCGTAGAAGCGGCCTCTGAAGCCGCCAGTTCGGTATGCGCTCCGTGGCAGTCCGTGCAGGTCGCCGTGACCACGAGTCCGCTCTCGAGCAGTCCCTTCCCATGGATGCTCATCTCGTAGCCCTGGACAATGTCCGGGCCCGATCGCTCAATCCTCCGCGCCGCAGATTCACCGGCCATGTGGCACTGAGCGCACAACTCCGGAACGTTGCGAGGATAGGTGGGCGAGGCAGGATTCGTCTGCTCGGACGTCGAGTGGCGCTCGTGACAGTCGTTGCACGTGGGCCCGTCGGGGTCGCCTTCCGCCGCCAGCGTTCCGTGCGCGCTCGTGCCGAATTCCTCCACCTGCACTGGATGGCAGATGGCGCAGTCGACCTCAGGCTCGATTGCTTCGCACGGCCGTTCGTCGAAGATGGGCGTCACGTCTACGTGACACTGCGAGCATCCCGTCTCGGCATGCGCGGAACCCTCCCTCACCGACTGGTCAACGAACAGGGACCGTTGGGTCCCCTCCTCTTCGACCACCAGCTCGGGGTCGCCATGGCATTCCAGGCAGTCCTGAGTGGCGACCCCGGCGTCATAGAACACGCGCCGGATCTTGTGCGGCTGATGGCAGTCCACGCAGGGCGGGATCTTGTGCGGTTCTTCTTCCCACAGGCGCCCCTCGATGAACCGCAGATGCACCTCCTCGATCCGGCCGTGGCACTGCATGCACGTCTCGGCCACGTTCTCACCGTGAATGCTGGATCGATCGTCAGTATGTGGGAGAATGAAGTGCGACGTGTGACACGACGTGCACACGGCCGTAACCGTCAGCCCCTGTTGGAACAACCCTGCTCCGTGAATGGACAGTGAGTAGTTCTCGAGGATCCGGTCCTGGGGGATGTCCAGCCTCTCCGACACGTCAGTCCCTTCCTGATGGCACTCTCCGCACAGGAAGGGGATGTTCATCACCGAGGTGGGCGAAGCCGCATCCCGGGAGGCGCGAACGTCGTGCGTGCCATGGCACGACGAGCACGACGGAGCGAGCGGGTCGCGCCGTGCGGACGCCTGTCCGTGCAGGGACTGGTTGTGTTGCACCCGCTGTGTGCCATGACACCGGCCACAGTTCGCGGGCGCCCGGTCCTCCGGGTGTGGGAAGGTGAGGCCCTCGTGACAGTCCACGCATCGCATCCGGCCGTGGATCGACTCGTCGAGCGCCTCCCGCGTAACGTGTAAGCGGTCGCCGTCCGCCCGGCTCTCCCAGAAGGCAGGGTTCGCGTGGCACATCAGGCAGTCGACTTCCTGTGCCTCCGCCCGGTTCGGGAAAAGGGAGACCAGCCCGATCGCCACGGCGATTCCGATCGCGCCTCGATGTACGTTTAGAGTCCGCAAGTCCATCGGGTCTCCGGATTTGTTGTGAGTGTCGGTGCGTGTCCCCGGCTCGGACGCACGACGGCTCCTGGCCGGCACGCGCGCCTGTGTCTCTTACTGCAAGAAGCGGACACAACCGACAGGATACTTATCTGTCTGTGATAAAATGATTTAGAGTGGAGGGCCCGACGCCGAGCCCTCCACTTGCGTGGGTCACAAAGTCACATCTCAGGTGGGTGCGTCCACTTCCTCGGACCCAGTGGTCACGCTGTCTTCGTGTGCGGACAGGCGGTTCAGCACGTCCTGACCACCAGCGAGTTCCTCGTCATACCAGCGGCCATGCACCGCCCTGGCCTCATGCTCGGGCATCTTCCCCGTCAGCCAGATCCAACTCATCGGATAGACCTCGGGGTGGAACAGCACGAAGAAGAAATGCCACACCACGATGGCCAGCGTCGCCAGCCATGCCTCATAGAAGTGGATGGTCTCGGAGATAGACACGATCCAGGTCGGGAACACACCAGTGGCCCAGGCGGGGAACCACAGGACCACCCCGGTGAGCGCCATGAGAACTGTGCCCCAAACCAGCGCCCAGTACTCCGCCTTCTGGGTGTAATCGTATCGTCCGAATCGGGCCCGGTGCGGGGAGCGCCAGGTGTAGAAGCGCATGTTGTCGACGAAGTCCTTCGCGTCCGTGACGTTCGGCGTCATCGCGTGGAACTCGTCTCTGCCGCGTCTCCGGAACAGAATGTACAGGACGTGAACGATCCCGAAGAGAATCAGCCCGACGCCCAGAGCGCGGTGCAGGGTCGACCGTACGGGTTCCGCCAGATACGAGAGTCCCATCACTCGCGCCCAGCCCGCTTCCGGGTATCGGAGAGCGAAGCCCGTGATGACCAGCAGGATGAAGGACGAGGCCAGCATGGCGTGCTGCGCGATCTGGACCCGGTCGAAGCGGAGGAAGCCTCTCTCCCGGGCGTCCGCTCGGCGCTTCTCGACCATGTAGTAGTTGAAGATGATCGCGTTGTGGATCGCCATGCCGCCGATGACAACGACGATCAACGCGATGTATATGGATCGAACGATCCGCCGGCCCTTGTTCGTGGCGATCGAGGCAGCCCGGTGGTCGTACGAGCGCGCGAAAGCCTCGTCCGCCCGCTCGTGACACTGCTGGCACGTCGCCACCACGTTGCCCTCCGCGACCGACGATTCCGGGTCGGCGGCCGGAAGTACGAAATGCGTGGTGTGGCAGCTGACGCAGGTGGCCGAGGTCTGGCTCGCCCGGCGCGTGGCCCACCCGTGGTAGCTGTCGCTGTAGGAGAGGACGACCTCCTCTTGCAGGCCGTACTTGGCGACTATCTTGGGGTCGTTGTGGCAATCGCTGCAGAGCTGGTTCGCCAGTTGGCCGGAGTGCGTCCCGGCGTCCGGGTCGTCGGGGTGAAGGATCAGGTGCTCCCCGTGGCAGTCCGTGCACGTGGGGCTGTCGCTGACGCCCGCCGCGACGGCCCTTCCGTGAATCGAGCGGTCGTAGATTTCCGTGACGTCTCCGTGACAAGCGCCGCACGTCGCCGACACGTTCCGCCGGTTGATCTTGGACTGGGGGTCGGAGTGGCCCCTGAGATCGTGGACGCCGTGGCAGTTCGTGCACGTGGCGGCCTCCGGAGACCCCTCCCCGTTTGCCCGGCCGTGTACCGAGCGAGCGTACTGCAGGGCCGGCGCTGGGAGTTTGAGGTACTCGTCCGTCAGCAGGCCGCCCGTGCTGTGACATTCAGTGCACGTTTCCGCGACCCGCGCGTGGTACGTATGCGACTCAGGGTCCGTGCTTCGTCGTATGTCGTGCGCCCCGTGGCAACCGGCGCATGTAGGCGCCCGCGGGTTACCGCGCTCCGCCGCGTACCCGTGCACGCTCTCGACGTATTCCCGGCCTTCTCCACCGTGGCAGCCGCCGCACCGGACCGGTTCGTATTCGTCGGGATGCGGATACTCGAAGCCCTGGTGACAGGTGACACAGGACATCCCGAAGCTACCGTGTACGGAGCCGGCGAATTCTTCCTGCGTCACCACGAGGCTGGCGGAATCGGCACGCCCGGCGAAGTTGGCCGTGTCTCCGTGGCAGGCGAGACAGAGGCTGTTCTCTTGGGCGGTTAGACCAGTGGCAAATATCGCTACGCCAAACAGGGCCGCCAGCATAAGTGCCGGATAGGGCCGATAGCTCAGCATGTCTCGTCGCTTCCGTTTACGGTGGAGCGAGGGGGCTCCGGCGGGGGAAGTGTAGCACCATTCGTGCCGCGAAGGCGGCCTGCCGGCAGCCCGTCTTCGAGCCGCCAGCACGGAGATGTGAGAGACGTGAAGTAGTTGTGCCAGTAGCAGTTACGGAAAACAATGGCCGCCGGGCGCAGAATGCTCAGCAAACACCGGTCTCACAGCCTCGTTCCGGGAAAGGCCTATTGTCCCAGCGCCGGGACCTCATGGCACATTTCGCATGCCACCGGAGCATTGTGGTCCACCCGGTCGGCATGACACACCGTGCACACGCTGCGGGACCAGGCGTTGACCCCCTCGATCGCATCCCCGTGGCAGACGGTGCACCCCTGGTGGGCCACGACGGGGTGGATCTGAAGGACGCCTTCCCGGTGGCAGCTCAGGCACGTGGCCTCCGGCTGGTGGTGGGCTCCATGGCAGTTCTCACAGACATCCGCACTTGGCGTGCCCGGGCTGTCGCCATGGCAAGTCGCACACGGGAAACCGAGCGCCACGTGAGTCGGGTGAGGAAAATCTCCCGTTGCCGTGGAGATCGTCCCGGACGGAGCCTTGGCGCCGCCGGCGTGGCACGTTTCGCACGTGATGGCCCCGCTGTGATGGCAGTCGGAGCACGCCGCCCGGGAAGCCAGGGCGATGCCGCCGTGCTCCTCCACTCCTGTATGGCACGCGGAGCACGGAAGGTCAGCCTCTCCCACGTGCGGCTGATGCGAGAACCGCGCGCCCTCCCACATGCCTTCCTGGCGATCCACGCCCAGGTGGCAGCCCAGGCACGCGTTCTCCGCCACCGGTGCGCCGAGGCTCACCGCGGGGGGACGGTAATTGAGACCGCCGCTTCGGGCCGCGCGATCCACGTAACCCACGGCCGCGCGCAGAAGGGCGTCCGCATACCCGATGTTGTGTGCGCTCTGTCCGACCGAGACGAGTTCGACGTTGTCGGTCGCAAGGGCCAGCAAGCTGTCGGCCGTGGCTTGCTGCGCGGTGGAGCCGGTTCGTGGCGCCGAGGCGGCCGCTCGCACGATCGCCGACACGCGACTCAGCTTGCCGTCCATCTCCGCTTGCCATGATGGCAGGATGTTGACGTAGCCGGTACCGTGGCACGCCAGACAGGTCGCTTCACCCGCCGCCTGAACCTGTTCGTGACCGGCTATCTCGCGGGGAAGTCCGTGGCAGCTTCCGCACGAGACCCGGGCCTGGTACATGACACTCGGATCGTCTTCTGCGCCATGTCCCCCGGTGCCCGTGTACAGGTCGCGCTGCGCCGCGTGCGTACCCTGGTGACAGCCCGCGCAGTCCAGCTCAGTCGCGTCGGCGTGTGAGACCACCTCGTGCGTGATCGGCCGGTGACACAGCTGACACTCCACGTTGTGCTCGCCAAGGTGCACCTCGTGCACCATGGTCGCATCCTCGAACTGGGAGATCCTCTCCGGTTCGTTGTGGCACCCGAAACACCGGTCCTGTTCGGCCGCCCCGTCGCCCGAAGTCACGCGGTCGTGGCACGAGATGCAGGAGACCAGGTCACGCACGTACTGCGGATGATCGATCACGCCCGCCGAGGTGGTGGTGAGCGGCGGATTCACGTGGCAGCCCGTGCACCCGGCAACGGGTTCACCTTCCGGACGTCCCTGGAAGTGGCACAGGAAGCACGTGCTCTTCGTGACCGCGACGTGATCTCCCTGGACGATCTGCGAGTGGCAGCTCGTGCATCTCAGCTGCTTGCCGCGACGCAGCGCCGTGAGGTGATGCCGATGGTCGAAGCTGACACCGAGAAAATCGAGTTCACCCTCGATCTTCCGCGTCGAGTGGCACCCGGACCGCAAGCAGGCCGCGTCCTCGATCTCGGCCCACGGCTTCGTGCCGTATGTGCCCGTGACGTACTTCACGACCTGGTTGGCCGCCTGCACCTTCCCCATCGCCTCAGCCTTGATTCCCGGGGCGTAGTGGCACTTTATGCAGGGCACATCCTGGTGCGTGGAGGTGGTCCAGGAATCGTAGTACGGTTGCATGTTGTGGCAGTTGGTGCAGAAGCTGGGCTGCGCCGCATATTCGATGAACCCCACGGTTCCGAGACCAGCCAGCAAGACGAGAAGGATGGTCCCCTGGCCGGCGATTCGGAGCCACCGCCTTCGCCTGTCGGGATCGTGGCGGGTCATCCGATCACCTGGCCCGAATCCGGATCCGGTCCCGCGTTCCGCAGACGCCACAGCTTGGAGCCGGCCAACGAGATGGTCGCGAGCGCAAGAAACCATACCGGGATCAGGAAGAGCTTGTGCTCCCAGCGCTCCTCGGCGCTCACTTCGGCCTGCGCCACGATGTCACGCGAGATCGAGCCAACGAGGCGCTCCATGTCCTCGAGCCGCTCGAGATCCAAACCATGCTGCGCTGACTCCAGCTGCCGGTACTGGGTGAGAGCCGTCCGATAACGGAACCGCGTGTCACTGACCTCGTGCCCCGCCCGTACCAGCTCGTCAATCGCCTCCGCCGCGGAGTCCAGCTCCCGGCCGGCGCCTACGAGTATCCCCTCGATAGCCGCTCCCAGAGCTGCGGCGGCGCTATCCGCAGCGTGGCAGCCGGTGCACGTCGTCGCTACCAATTCCGGCGGGATTCGTTCGGTGTCGTGACTGCTGTGGCATGCCGTGCAGCCGGGAAGGGTCCCCTCGGCTGTGGCCCTACCGTGCGGGCCCTCATCCAGGGCCTTTCTCGTTCCGACATGACAGCGACCGCAAACGTTCGAAATCTCGCTCACGTTCGGGGGAAGCGCCGCGTGAGACCCGTGGCAGCCGATGCAGCTCGGAGCGGCAAAGTTCAGATCCTCGAAAAGGGCCACGCCGTGAGCGCTCCTCCGGTGGCTGCGGACCTGATCCGTGGGAAGGCCGTACGGCTCCATCAAGGCTTCGTCCTCGTGACACACAGCGCACAGGGCCGGAATATTGAGGGGATACGCGCTGCTGCGCGCGTCGTCCGCCCGTAGCGTGGTATGCGGATCGTGGCATTCGGAACATGTGGGGGCGTCAGTGTTGCCCTGTTCCAGGAGGAGATGCCCGTGCCGGCTGGTGCGCAGCTCGGCAATCTGATCGGCGGGAAGACCGTACTGGCGCATCACGTCAGGATCAGCATGGCAGCTGGCGCATACCTCGACCGTGGCGAGTTTGTCCAGCAGTCCGCGAAAGTCTCCGCCGTGCGCGCCCGGAAGCTCGAAAGAGTCCGGGTCTCCACCGTGACAATCGTGGCACCGGACGTTTCTGTCCGAGTGCACGCCGAGCAGGTACGCTCTTCGCTTGTCCGCGTGACACACCAGGCAGCCGTACCGCGGGTCGATCTCACTGGTCTCCTGCCGGCTGGCCTCGCCATTAGAGGCGGGAGCGCTGGCCGACGGCCGTGACGCAGGAGCGCGACCCAGGCCTGCGGCCGCAAAGACGCCCGCCGCGACGAAGAAGAGACCGGCCCCCTTGAGCGCCACTTTCATTCTCCAGGTCCCTCCTCGACGGCTTCGGCCGCCGTCGCCTCAACCTCAGATAGGTCGCTCGCTGGCGACGTTGCCGGCAACGGCACGGCCCTCTCCTCGAGAATGCGGGTCTCGACTCCGGCACTTGGTGTCACCGAGTCGACCCGGCTTCCGAGTGCCCAGAAGACCAGGAAGCCGAGGAAGAAAGCCAGCCCGATCGCCGCAGCAACGGGACGCCTGCGGAATCGAACCGCACTGCCGCGGTCGACCAGAGGGAGCAGCACGAGCAACATGCCGAGGGCCGAGAAGCCGATGAAACCCCACACCCCCAGGTGACGGATCAACCCGAGCGACACGTCGACCACGATCCACGTGGACACCAGTTCTCCCGGAACTTCGAACGGAGTCGCGGGGTCTCCGACGGGTCTTGGGAAGAGCGCGGCGAGCGAAATCGCTGTGGCCAGCACCAGGGCGCTCGCGATCACGATACGTAAGAGATGGTTGGGGAAGAACGGAACGCCCCCTCCTGCCCGTTCCTGGAAACCTGCCGGCGGCGCCGCTCCATGCTTGCGGACCACCACGAAGTGCAGCACCAGGAGCCCGAACACGATCCAGGGCAGCACGATCACGTGCAGCGCGAAGAAGCGGCTGAGCGTCGCGCCGGACACGAACACGTCGCCCGTCAGGAAGCTGGCCGCCGCTCCCCCGATCAGTGGTGCCGAGCGCGCGACATCCATCACCTCGGTAGTGGTCCAATAGGCCCACTGGTCCCACGGGAGGAGGTACCCGGTCGCCCCGAAGGCCAGCACGCCGAACAGGAGCAGGACGCCCACCAGCCAGCTCGTCTCCCTCGGCGGCTTGTACGCACCGGCGAAGAACACGCGTGCCATATGCGCCATGAGGGCCAGCACGATCAGATTGGCCGACCAAACGTGCAGATCGCGCAGCAACCATCCGAAGGGCACCTCTGTCGCGATGTACTGGATGCTGTGGTAGGCCTCGTCCACCGACGGACGATAGTAGAAGGAGAGCAATACGCCGGAGGCGATGAGGACCATGAACAGCAGGTACGCGATACCGCCGAACGCATGTTTCCAACCCACGTGCGAGGGTAGACGCCGGCTCCAGGCCCTGCGGAGTGCCTCGTCGATCGGCAGGTTGCGGTCGATTCGTCCATACAGGAGGCCGACGAGTCGGAGGGCGGCCAGCAGGCTCGCGTCCGTGCTCTCCCTGATGTCCGCCCCGATTTGCTTGAGCCAGGTGCGCACCCGTCTCTCTGTCATGCCCTTGCCTCAGTCCCGCGTTACGTACACCACGCCGTCTCTCACGAAGACGTCGTAGCGCTGAAGCGGCTCGGTCGTAAGGCCCTCGACCGCCTGGCCGCGGAGATTGTACAGCTGGTGCCCGCACGGCGAACTGACACGCATGGATTCGGCGTCCCATTGAAGCAGGCACCCGTCAACGGGTGATTCCCCCTCGAGTGCGGAAAACTGGTTTTCGCCATTCCGTACCACCAGGATGGCCTGTTCTCCCCAGGTCTCCATGCGGCTGCTACCGACCGTGAAGTCTCCGACGCGCGCCACGCGGACGGCGACCTCGTGCTGGGGAATGATCAGGTGCTCCGGCGGGACCGTATATATCACCGCGATCGCCAGCGCGATCAGGAACACTACGCCGAGCACGGAGTTCAACAGGAAGGTGCCGAAGTCGCGTTTGCGACCCGGGTCCGGGTGTTCTGGAGACATGTGCTCGCACCCTCGTGAGTTGAATCGCCTTCGATCGGAGATTAGCAGGTGTTCCCCGGCGGTCCCTGCAAGCACTGCAGAAGCTACATCTGCCGGAGACTCGATGCCAGAACCGATCATGGAACTTGGCGGGGCGGGGGACGTACTCGCGCAGAAGGAGTGGATCTCCTAATTTTACGGCCACTTCGGTCGAACGCCGGCATGAGGCTTCGCGCGTCAGAGCGCGCCCCGGCGCGATACCATTCGCAAGGAGAGCGAAGAATGATTCGAAGAGTTGTCATTTCCGCCGCCGCGATGCTGTTCATCGTCGCCGGATCGGCCTTTGCGCAGGATGCGAAGCCGCCGGTCATGACGCACGACCTGGCGGGCCAGGAAAACTGCACCATGTGCCACTCCGGTGCGATGGAGGGGATTCCGGGGCAACCGGCGGACCACGAGGGTCGTGCGGTGGAGGCTTGTGCCCTCTGCCACGCGGCGGACTCTGAAATGCAGACGTCGGCGGCCGGTGCGATTCCGCATGACCTCGAAGGCAAGGACAATTGCTCGATGTGTCATTCTGGAGCCATGGAGGGCATGCCGGCAGCACCGGCAAGCCACGAAGGTCGGGCAGCGGACACCTGCGCGATGTGCCACAAGCCGGCCGGCTGACCGCCGGAGGCT
>CAYWLF010000045.1:0-12511 GCA_964458875.1 uncultured Gemmatimonadota bacterium | reverse complement strand
CGCACTCGGGCTTCGGGCACGAGCCGGCGGGCGGCTTCGCGAACGCGTTCGATCGCGGCATCGGCGTGGGGACAGTCGGGAGCAACCAGGACCTCGATCGAGAGACTCACCGGTCCCTACCGCCGGGCTGTACTCCCGCGGGGACCGCGCAATTGCTGATACCGGCGATCTCGGCCTCGGCGTCCGGGAAGTATTTCTTCCGCCAGGCGAGCGCGACGTTTACGAGGGCGATGAGCACCGGCACCTCGACGAGCGGCCCGATCACCGCCGCGAAGGCCGCCCCGTGCGCGATCCCGAAGGTGGCGACGGCCACGGCGATCGCGAGCTCGAAGTTGTTCGAGGCCGCGGTGAACGAGAGCGTGGCTGTCTGGGGGTAGTTGGCCCCGACCCGGCGGCTCATGAAGAACGTAATCGTGAACATGGCCACGAAATAGATCAGGAGCGGGATGGCGACCCGCACTACGCCCATCGGCTGACCCACGATGGCGCGGCCCTGGATGGAGAACATCACGACGATGGTGAACAGGAGCGCGATCAGCGTGATGGGGCTGATCTTCGGCACGAAACGCTCGTGGTACCACGTCTTGCCCTTCAGCCGAACGAGGACCGCGCGCGTCAGGAATCCGGCGATGAACGGGATGCCGAGGTAGATGAACACGCTGCGCGCGATCTCGCCCATCGTGATGCTCACCACCGTGCCCTCGAGGCCGAGCCACTTGGGGAGGACAGTGATGAACACGTACGCGTACACGCTGAAGAACAGGACCTGGAAGATCGAGTTGAAGGCCACCAGTCCCGCGGCGTATTCGGGGTCGCCATCCGCGAGATCGTTCCAAACGATGACCATGGCGATGCATCGCGCGAGGCCGATGAGGATCACCCCCACCATAAGTTCCGGATAGCCCCGCAGGAACAGGACGGCAAGCGCGAACATGAGCACCGGTCCGATGATCCAGTTCTGCACGAGCGACAGCCCCAGCACTTTTCCGTTTCGGAAGACGTCGCCGAGTTCTTCGTACCTGACCTTGGCCAGGGGCGGGTACATCATGAGGATCAGGCCGACGGCGATCGGAATCGATGTAGTCCCGACCTGCGTGGCGTCGCTGATCGCCGAAACCGCTGCCGGCCACACGTAGCCGACGGCGATTCCGATCGCCATCGCCACGAATATCCACAGCGTGAGGTATCGGTCGAGGAACGACAGTCGGCGGACGACGTGGGCTGACTGACGATCTGTGCTCATTCCATGATCTCCGCCGGATCCGCTTCACAACTGGTTCTCTCGGCCATCCCGGGAACGGTCGCAACCTCCTCCTCCCGTCGTCGCCGGTCAAGTCCTGCAGGGCTTTGCGATGGCGGCTGAAGCAAGGCTATTCTTGGTCTTTCCCCAACGCGAGAGGAGTGGCGCATGGCATCGAAGCTGTTTCCAATGAACGAGGGCAAAGCGGATCGCGCGCTGCGCGTGATCGTTGGCGCTGTTCTCATCGGTCTCGTTTTCGTCGGGCCGAAGACACCCTGGGGTTGGGTCGGCCTCGTGCCTCTCGTCACGGGACTCGTCGGCACCTGTCCCCTGTACACCATGTTTGGATGGCGAACGTGCCCGATGAAGGAGACCTGAGGGCTCCGGCCACGCGAGATCACTGGAACAGGATCTGGGGCGACGCGGATCCTGACCGGGTCAGTTGGTTCGAGCCGCGCCCCGAGACTTCGCTTCGCCTGATCGAATCGTCGGGCGTAGGGCTCTGTGCAGGCATCATCGACGTGGGTGGGGGCGCGTCACTGCTCACCGGTCGGTTGCGGGATGTGGGATTCGAAGATCTGACGGTGCTCGACGTCAGCGCCACGGGCCTTGATGCTGCACGTGGCCGCCTGGGCCCGGCGGCCTTGCAGGTCGACTGGATCCATGCCGACGTGCGCGACTTCGATCCCTGCAGGACCTGGGATCTGTGGCACGACCGGGCCGTGTTTCATTTCCTTACCCGCCCGGATGATCGAGAGGCTTACCTCGTGACGCTTGAGCGCGCTCTGGGGGCCGACGGTCAGGTGATCCTGGCGACTTTCGGACCCGAGGGTCCCACCCGGTGCAGCGGCCTCGACGTTCGCCGCTACTCACAGGAGATGCTGTCGGACGAGCTCGGGCCCGGCTTCAGACTGACAGACTCGTGCCTGGAACTGCACGCCACCCCAGGCGGAACCACGCAGCAGTTCCTCTACACCCTTTACCGGCGATTGGCCTGAGTCGCGCAGGCGGAAGAATGCGGTGCCAGGGAACACGCGGGGGGCAGCGGGCACCGGCGATCAGTCCCGTGCTACCAGCAGCAAGCTCCCTTCGAAGGTGCTCTCACCGAAGTCCCCTGTCGCAGCCCGGCTTGCATGTGAGTGCGGGAGAGCAGAAACCGGACTGCGAAGAGGATAGGAACGTTCCTGTCCCACCTGTCCTAACCCACTACCTTGCGCTCCCGGCGGACTGCCGGGAGCGCGCTGCTCAATTTGAGCCTCGCCCTGCGTCTACGGCAGGTCGGGGAAGTTGGTGGCGTTGGCCAGGGCCGCGTACAGGTCCTGGAGATCCCCGGTGTCGGTGACCAGTCCCGGAAGCATGGCACCGGGCTCACCGAACTTCGCCTTGAACCACCCCTCCCACGGCTTCTCGCGGATGAACTGGCCCAGGCTGCGGCCGCCGAGGTCTAACAAGGTCCCGTCAGCCCCGTGGCATGCGCCACAAGCGTTGGTGTACAGCGTCTGGCCGGCTGCCTCATCACCCAGGGCGCCCACGTTCGAGATCACCAGCGACGGCGCCACCACGACAGCCGGGTCGACCGTGTAGTCGACGTACATCGCCGATCCCACTACCTCCAGATCGTACAGATCCGTCGGCTCGACCCACTCCTCCCGCATGAACTTCACCAGGTTCCACACCTGGCCCACGGTGAGGTTGGTGGAGTAGTCCGGGTGGGAGTTGTCGAACGCGTCGATCGTGCGCCCGGGTGTGCGGACGATCATATCGAACAGCCCCTGTACCGTGTTGCCCACGGCTGTGCTCCGCAGGTTGACCGAGGACACGTCCGGACGGTTCGCGTTCAGCGTGCTCTGCCCCGTCCTGTTGGCATAGGACGCAGCGTTGCCCATCCCGTCCCACGCGTGGCAGGCCTTGCAGCGATGGAAGTCAGTCGGCGCGACGGTCCCCGGGTTTCCGGTGCCGCCCGCGTCCGTTTCATACCACTTCCCGTACGCTGCTCCGCCCAGGATCCCGTCCGCGGCCATATACTCGGGTGGCAGCGGCCCCGGGAAGTCTTCGCCGTCCGCCCCATCGGTGCCATCCGTACCATCGGCGCCGTCCGTCCCAGCAGTTCCATCAGCGCCGTCAGCTCCGGCCGGGCCCGTCGGGCCCGTGTCGCCCGTGCAGGCACCGAAGGAACCGAAGGCGAACATAAGAACGCCCAGGAAGAGGAGTTTCTTCATCGTTGACCCCTGTGGTGTGTGAAACCGAGACTTCGTGATCCTCGCGTCGCCCTGGAGAGAGCCGCATCATCACGTCCCCAACGGAACGCCTAGCGCACAGAACGTACCAGTCTGTCTGCATTTGTAACCTCTTAATATACATGTAGTTACGATTCGGTAATGCCTAGTGCCGATGGGGTGGCGTGGGGGATACAACCCGGCTGGCTGGGTCATTTGACCCAGCCATGGCGGCAACAATCTCCTACGGGCGCCCGGCCCTCACGAAGAACCCGATTCTGGAACTGCCAGATGGGACTGCTCGGAGTACTTTTCGAGCCGATAGCGAAGTGTGTCGCGCGACAGACCGAGCAGGTGCGCAGCGCGCGTGACGTTTCCCGATGTTCTCACCAGGGCCTGCCGCATCAGGTCTCTCTCGACATCCTCCAGGCGCAGGCCGTCCGGCGGGAGTTCGCAGAAGCGCGCATCGTCGGTCGGGACGGGTACCGGCTCGCGTATCTCGATGGGGATATCTTCCGCCCGGATCTCGCCCGGTCCGCCGAGGATGAGGACGCGCTCGAGCACGTTCCTCAATTCCCGCACATTCCCGGGCCAGGAGTAGGCCTCGAGGAGGCTCAGCGCGGATTCGGTGAGCGGGACAGGTTCACGCTTGAGGTCACGCGACAGTCGCTCGATGAAGAACAAGGCCAGCGGGCCGACATCCTCACGTCTTTCTCGCAGTGGCGGGATATCGATCGGAACGACCTTGAGCCTGAAGAACAGGTCACTTCGAAACGTACCGGATTCCACCATCCTCTCGAGGTCGTGATTCGTGGCCGCGATCACCCGTGCGTCGACGCTGATATCGCTGGTCCCGCCAACGCGTTTGAATTTGGAATCCTCCAGGAAGCGCAGGACCTTGGCCTGGGTGGCCGCAGGCATGTCACCCACTTCGTCCAGGAAGAGCGTACCCCCGTCGGCGAGCTCGGCCAGGCCCTGCTTGCGAGAACGGGCATCTGTAAACGCTCCTCGCTCGTGCCCGAACAGCTCGGACTCTACCAGGTTCTCGGGTAGCGCCGAGCAGTTGATCTCGAGAAACGGCTGGTCGGCCCGGGGGCTTTGAGCGTGAATCACCCGTGCCACGAGGTCCTTGCCCGTGCCGCTCTCGCCGGTGAGAAGAACGGCCGCTGTCTCCGCCTCTGCCACCTTCCCGAAGGTCTCGACGATGCGCTGCATGGCGTGCGACCTGCCGACCAGATCGATGCTCGCGAATCTCCAGCGATGCTGCTCCCTGAGCGCAGCCACCTGCCTGCGAAGTTTCCGTGTTTCGAGGGCCTTCTCGATCGTCAGGAGCAGAGAATCGAAATCGACGGGCTTCTCGACGAAGTCGTAGGCGCCAGCTTTGACCGCCTCGACGGCCGTCTCGATCTCGCCATACGCCGTTACGATGATGAAGACGAGCTCGCGATCGATCTCCCGGAATTCCTGGAGCAGCTGTATACCATCTCCATCCGGCAGGCGAAGGTCGAGGAGCATGAGGGCGGGATCCGCGCCCAGCACGAGGCGGCGTCCCTCGGCACCGGTGGCTGCGGTCTCCACGGCGTAGCCGGCGGCCCGTAGACTCTCGCCCAGCCATGTTCGGATGAGGTCTTCATCGTCGACCACGACGATGACCGGCTGTCCATCCTTCACGCTGTCGACTCCATTCCGGCGGCCGGAAGCACCAGGGTGAAGCAGGATCCGCGTCCGACGACACTCTCCACCTCGAGGCGTCCGTCATGCCGCTCCACGATTGACCGAGTGATTGCCAGACCGAGGCCCGTGCCCCGGTGCTTGGTCGTGAAGAACGGTCGAAAGATTTCGTTCATCTCGCTCTCGGGGATGCCTTCTCCCGAATCCTCTACCGTCATATGTATCTCCTCCTCGCTCTGCTCGACGCCGATCCTGAGCACCCCACCCGCGGGCATCGCCTGGATTCCATTCAGGCACAGGTTTACCAGGACCTGGGTAAGCAGCTCGGGGTCGACCCGGACCCTCCCCGTCTCTCCGTGCGCGACCAGCTCGATCGTGACTCCTGCCGCCTCGGACTGCGGTCCGACCAGCTCGACGGTGCGCTCGACGAGCTGTCCAGGCATTACCCACCCCACCGTCGGCGGCTTGGGCCGCGCGTAGCTCAACAGGTCTCGTAAGGCCGACTCGATGCGCTGGAGTTGTGTGCGGACCTGCTTGAGCAGGCTCTGGGACGGCGTGCCCGGCTCCAGTTCACGCTCCAGCATGTCAACGCCGCTCGTTGCGCCGGCGAGCGGGTTCTTGATCTCGTGCGCAATCCCGGCGGCGAGCTCTCCAACCGAGGCCAGTCGTGCTGCGCGGCGCATGTCCTGGGCGTGCAGATCGTGGATCTCAGCGGCGGACTCACGAAGGCCCCGCGCCATCTGATTGAACGTATCGCTCAGCTCACCGAGCTCGTCACCGCTGTCAACGCGAACCTGGGCCTCGAGGTCCCCGCCCCGGATCCGATCGGCGGCAAGCACGAGTCGCCGCAGCGGCGAAACGATCGATCCGGCTACGAGCCACGCGATCCCGAAGAGCACCAGCGCGAAGACACCCGCCAGTGCGGCGAACAGGAGGCGAAGGTTGCGAAGCTGGCCGAAAGCAGTGCGTGCGGGCAGCTCGGCCACGTAGAGCCACGGAATGCCTTGAATCGACCGGGAGATTCCGATGACGTCCACTCCCTCGTAGTTGACATACCTTGCAGATGAGCCCGGAGGCAGGTCCACGAGCGGTGAGGGAATAGGCCGTCCATAATCCACCGGGGCGTCCGGGTTCGAAACGAACAGCGGGTGCCCGCCGTTGTACAGGATGTACGACTCCACGTCGCCCGCCGCCTGGCCGGCCAGGTTCAGGAACTCCGGTTGCTCTTCCGGTCGGACTGTCGCTCCGATGACGCCGAGTACTTGCTCCCGATCGCCCCGAATCGGCATCGCTACGAGGAACATCGATCGCGTCGTGCCATCCTCGTCTTCCCACGCTCCCTCGAAGAAGCGGCCTTCCATGGCAGATGAGTACAGACGGGACTCCGAGAGATCGGCCCCGACGCGCTCGCGCCGGGTCCCGCCGACCACGCGACCGGTCTCGTCCAGAACGTACAGCTCCGACAGCTCCGACATGATTTCGTGCTTGCGAGTCAGATAGGAGCCGAGGGCCGTGACCGCGGGGTCCCGCAGTCGGCCAGATTCGACCGCCGCGGAAGCCGCGGGAATGCTGGCCTCCAGGAACCGACTGCTCGCGACCATCGCCTCCAGATTGAGCTGGTGCACCTCGACCTGGTGCGCCACATGATCCGCCTGGACCTCCGCCAGGGTCAGCAGGTACCGCCGCGCGTTCTCCTCGATGATTCTGCGGCTGACCCCATAACCCACCGAGTTGGAAAGAAAGAGCGGCAGCAGTGAGAGGACCAGGAACCAGGCGAGGATCTTCCGCCCGAGGCCTCCACGTAGTGGATGCGTACGAGGGGCGCTGACTGACTTTCGGTTCTCGAGCATCTGGGTCTCCGCGGCCCCGGGTCAGGACCGGATCCATGGTACGGCTGCGGCAAGAAGGATGCCGGGTCGTCCAGCCGGCCCACCGCAACAAGTTACGCCCTCCAGGGCCTGCCTCACCAGACCGGATCGGGTTAATTAACCCAATCTACTGCGTCAAATCCCCCACACGGGAGCCTCCCACACGCTGAGCTCGAAGCCGCAATTCATTTGAGAACATGCGCTTGGGTGGACTGTCCCCGTGTGGTACGTGGCATGCCCCACAAACCAGAGGCTGAACTGCGCCCGGCGCAACGGTGACGGTCGGGCGACGAGCCGATCGCTGTACCGGGCGGTATCGGATAGGGAGGGGCTTAATGATCGCGGCGAGTGCTCTGATTGCCGTTTCCGGGTGCGGAGAAGCCCATTGATCTCCTGGCGCCGCATTCTGATCCTGAGCAGCGGACGCCTTCTACCATTCCTCGCGATCTCGAGCCTCGTGCTCATGGCTGGCATCGCGATTCTCGTGGCCGTCAGGCGAGGCCCCGAGGTACCGCAGCCGATCGCGTTCAACCACCTCAAGCACACCGGCGATCTGGGACTGGCGTGCGGCCTGTGCCACAAGTACGTGCGCACCGGAGCACACGCGGGGCTTCCCGACGCCGGGACGTGCTCGATGTGTCATCAGTCACCGCAGGGAGAATCGGCAGAGGCCGCGAGGGTTACTCAACTGCTCGAGGCGGGCGACCCGCTTCTCTTCAACAAGCTGTTTCGCCTTCCGGACCACGTGTTCTACACGCACCGTCGCCACGTGGGGATCGCCGAGCTGGAATGCTCGGAATGTCACGGCGCGATCGCGGAAACCGAACGCCCGCCCCAACGGGCTCTCGTCCGGGTCTCAATGGACTCCTGCATGGACTGCCACCGCGAGCGCGAGCAAACACTGGACTGCAACGCCTGCCACCGCTGAAGGAGAGAGCGCACTGATGAGTCCGACCCGACGCGAGTTCGTCCTGACGGCAGGCGTGGCCGGTGCGGCGCTCGCGCTCTCAAGGCCACAGGCGATTTTCTGGACGGCGCCGGATCAGGAGGACACAGGATGGGCGCCGGGACTCGAGAATCGGATCACGTCCGCCTGTCTGGTCTGTCCGGCGCGATGCGGGATTCGTGGCCGCGTGGTGGATGGCCGGTTGGTCGAGATAGCCGGGAACCCGCTACATCCGGTGAGTCGCGGGGGCGTGTGCTCGCGCGGTCTTGCCGGCGTGCAAATGCTCTACCACCCCAGGCGCCTGGCATCGCCGCTGCAGCGCGTAGGTCCCCGGGGCTCCGGTGAGTGGCGGGAGATCCCGCGCGATGAAGCGCTCTCACACGTCGCTGCGCGTCTGAGAGACATCCGTGCCGCGGGGCGGCCCGAGGGGCTGGCGCTCCTGTCTGGTTACTGCGCCGGAACGATGGCGGATGTGTGGGTCCAGTTCCTGCAGGCGTTCGGTTCGCCGAATCATGTGCGCGACGAGTACGCAGACGGCACCGACACGATCATGGGCCTGGCGCACGGCATCCCCCGCGCGCCCGGCTACGATCTCGAACGCGCCGGCTTCGTGATCTCGTTCGGCGCCCCGCTGTTCGAGTCGTGGTGGTCGCCGGTCCAGGCGTTGGCGGCGTTCGGAGGTCGCGGTGCCGAGGATGGAAGACGCCCGCGGTTCGTTCAGGTGGACACTCGGCTTTCCCACTCGGCGGCGGCATGCCACGAATGGGTGGGCGTTCGGCCTGGCACGCACTCCGTACTCGCGCTCGGCATGGCCTACGTGCTGATCCGAGATGAATTGATCGACGAACGGTTCCTGGCAGAGCGCGTATCGGGATACGAGGACTTCACCGACGCGCGGGGTCAACCGCGAAGCGGATACCGATCCCTCGTGATGCGCAACTACAGAACCGAGGAAGTGTCAGCCATAACGGGTGTTTCGGTGGAGCGCATAACGGCGCTGGCCAGGGCGTTCGCGGGGGCCCGTCCGTCCGTGGCGGTGTGCGGCTCCGACGTGACGCGTGCCCCCGACGGGCTCCTCGCGGGGCTCGCCGTCCACAGCCTCAACGTACTGGTAGGCAGCATCAGCCGGGCGGGAGGTGTGATGTTCGCCGATGATCCGCCGCTGGAACCGCTCCCCGACCTCATCCTGGATGCCACGGCTCATGCCGGCCTCGCGCGAGCTCCGATCGGAGAGATGGACGTCCCGTTCGACGGGGGCGATCGACCGTTGCCATTCGCTGAGACTATAGCCGGAGGTTCGGATTCCCATGTCGAGGCTCTCCTCCTTTACTACGCGAATCCGCTCGAGTCGTCCGCCCGCCCCGGGCTGTGGCAGGCGGCGCTCGATCGAATTCCGTTCGTCGTCAGCTTTTCGCCGTTTCTCGACGAGACATCAGGATACGCCGACTTGATCATCCCCGACCTCCTGGCGTACGAGCGCTGGCAGGACGCGCCGACGCCTCCCTCGTATCCGTTCCCGGTGTGGGGCCTCTGCCGACCTCTCGTGGAGCCGCAGGAGGGAGGAATCCACACCGGCGACGTGGTGCTGGCGCTGGCCCGGGAGCTGGGCGGGAGCATCGCCGAGAGCCTCCCCTTCGACGACTTCGAAACCGTGCTGAAAGCCAGAGCCCGTGGTCTCTTCAACTCGCATCGAGGCATGATCCTCGGTGACGAGTTCGAGCGCCGGCACCACCGCCAGATGGAAGAACGGGGCTGGTGGATCCCCGAGCACACCGACTTCGAGAGTTTCTGGAACGACCTCGTCGAACGTGGCGGATGGGTTGACCTGTACTACGACGACACCGATCCCTCTCGTGTCAGCCGGAGGCCCGACGGCCGGATTGCCCTGATGCCGGACGAGCTGCTGCAGATTCTTGACCCGGACGGCCTCGCGGACGCACAGTTCGGTCCTGTAGCGCCCACCAGTCTGGCGGCCGCCGTGGAGTATCCCCTGCGCTTGATCCCGTATCGCCTGTCCACGCTGGCTTCGGGTACGCTTGCCCTGGAGCGATGGCTCGTCGAGCAGCCGAGCGTCCTCCCAGGGGTCTTCTGGCGCCCGTGGGTGGAAGTGGGATCGGAGACGGCGAGGGAGCTCGAACTCGACGACGGTACCATGGTCTGGATCGAGTCCGCTCACGGCCGCTACCGGGCACGACTGAAAGTCTATCCGGGCGCGGCTCCTGGAACCGTCTGTGCGCCGTACCGCCTCGAGCACCCGGACGGGGAACCGGCGAACCCTCTGCATCTCCTGGATGACTCGCGAGACCCTCTGACGGGGCTCTCTGCCTGGTTCACCACGCAGGTCCGCTTGCAGCGGGCCTAGAAGAGGAGCCATGACGCGTTGGGGCATGGTCATAGACCTGGACCTGTGTACCGGCTGTGGGGCCTGCGAGGTCGCGTGCAAGAGCGAGAACAACATAGCGACCGTCAGCCCCGATCAGGCCGAAATGGGTCGTGCGATCAGCTGGATGAAAGTGCAGACGGAAGTGCAGGGGGAATTCCCGGACACGAAGGTCCATTTCACTCCCCGGCCGTGCATGCACTGTGATAATCCGCCTTGCATCAAGGTGTGCCCGGTGGGCGCGACCTATATCGATGAGGAGGGGATCGTCGGTCAGATCTACCCCCGGTGCATCGGTTGCCGGTACTGCGCCAACGCATGCCCGTACACCGCCAAGTACTTCAACTGGTACGGGCCGGAGCGGTCGGAATCCGAGCGCAGGCACCTGAATCCGGACGTGTCGGTGCGGCCCAAGGGCGTCATCGAGAAGTGCACGTTCTGTCATCACCGTCTCCAGAAGGCGAAAGAGGACGCCAGGGCCGAGGGGCGGAAGATGCGCGAGGAGGACTACCAGCCGGCGTGCGCTGAATCATGCCCGACGGCGGCCATCGTTTTTGGCGATCTGGACGACCACAACCATCGGGTCGCCAGGCTGAAGGAGGATCCGCGCGCAATGCGGCTGATGGAGGATCTCGGGACCCAATCGAAAGTCTACTACCTGGCCTCGAGGGAGCGATATGCGCGGTGACGTCGCAGCCCGGCTGGCGAAGATGGGCCCTGATGAGCAGGTCCTCCTGAGACCACTCCTCACGACATCGCGTGGTTTCAAGGTCACGGCCGCCGTGCTCGGCGGCATCACCCTGTGGGGCGCGTTCGCGTATTACCTGCAGGTCCGGTACGGCCTGGGGCGCACGGGACTCAATCGGCCGGAATACTGGGGCATCTATATCATCTGTTTCGTGTTCTTCATCGGAATCAGCCACGCCGGCACGCTGATCTCCGCCATCCTGCGCGTGAGCAAAGCGGAGTGGCGCCGCTCGATTACTCGTTCAGCCGAGCTGATCACCGTCCTCGTGATCGGGTTTGGCGCGATCCAGCCGATCATCGATCTCGGCCGCCCCGATCGCGTGATGAACGTGATCCTCCACGCGCAGATGCTGTCGCCGCTCCTCTGGGACGTGATCAGCATTGGCCTGTACTTCACGGCCTGTACGGTCTACCTCTACGTCCCCTTGCTGCCCGACCTAGCGCTCATCCGGGACTCGGGCATAAAGGCCCCCCGCCTGTACCGGTTCCTCGCAGCGGGCTATCGCGACACGCCGCCGCAGCGCGCGCGCCTCGAGCGGGCCATCGGCATCCTGTCCATCATCGTGATCCCGATCGCCGTGTCGGTGCATACCGTGATCGGCTGGATCTTCGCGATGACCCTGCGGCCGATGTGGCACAGCACGATCTTCGGCCCCTACTTCGTGATGGGCGCTATTTACTCGGGCATTGCCGCGATACTCGTCGCGATGGCGGTGCTGAGAAAGGCGTACGGGCTCCAACAGTACTTCAAGGCGGTCCACTTCGACTACCTGGGACGGCTGCTTCTCCTTTTCAGCCTTCTGTGGTTCTATTTCACGTTCGCCGAGTATCTGACGGCTTTCTACGGCGGGGAACCGGCGGAAATGAGAACGTTCTGGGCCAAGATCTCAGGCCAGTTCGCCATACCCTTCTGGACCATGGTGGTCGGGTGCTTCTTCATTCCGCTTGGCCTGATGTGGCGGAAGTCGACACGCACGCCGCGAGGTACCTTCATCGCAGGGATCGCGGTGATGATCGGAATGTGGCTCGAGCGATTCAACATCGTGGTCCCGACTTCGGTGAACCCGCGCTGGGAGGTGGAGACCATCGGACACTACCTGCCCTCGTGGGTCGAGATGTCGATCATGGCGGCGACGTTCTCCGGCTTCATACTGCTCTACATGTTCGCCACCAAGTTCGTCCCCATCGTTTCGATCTGGGAGATCAAGGAGGGGCGCGAGGAATCGGTTCGGCAGGTATCCGATCGAGTAGCGGGATACCTTCCGGATACACCGCCCGCGGTCGCCGCGGGGACGTCCGGATGATTGCCCGAAGGCGGATTCGCCTGCCTCGATCCCGTTGCCTGGTCGGAACACTCGCCTGGCTCTTCGTTTGCGGAGCCTCTACGGTCACGGCCCAAACCACTCCATCCTTCACGGGCGATCCGATCTCCGGTCGCCGGCT
>CAYWLF010000044.1:1772-12632 GCA_964458875.1 uncultured Gemmatimonadota bacterium | reverse complement strand
TTGACGGCTCGTCGATCAAGGGCTTCGTGCGTATCGAGGAAAGCGATATGCTGCTGAAGCCCGACCTTCGAACCTTCCGCGTGTTCCCGTGGGGCAACGCGGAGGCCCGGGTCGCGCGCCTGATCTGCGACGTGCACAAACCGGACGGCACTCCGTTCGCTGGCGACCCGCGCCTCTGCCTCAGGCGTGTGGCTGCCCGTGCCGCGGACATGGGATACGTCATGAACGCTGGAGTGGAGGCCGAGTTCTTCCTGTTTCAGAGGGACGGAAACGGCGGGGCCACGACCATCACGCACGACGCAGCCGGGTACTTCGACCTCACGCCGGTGGACCTGGGAGAGAAGGCCCGCCGGATGATGGTGAACGACCTCGAAGCGATGGGATTCGAGGTGGAGGCAGCGCACCACGAAGTCGCGCCGGGACAGCACGAAATCGACTTCAAATACGAAGAGGTGATACGGACCGCTGACGACCTGACCACGTTCCGCTTCATCGTGCGAAACGCGGCGCTGGCGCATGACCTTCACGCCACGTTCATGCCGAAGCCGATCTTCGGACAGAACGGCTCGGGAATGCACACGCACCAGTCTCTGTTCAAGGGCGAAGAGAACATCTTCTTCGACCCGGACGCCGAGTATCAGATCTCGGACGCTATGCGCTATTACATCGGAGGGCTCAAGAAGCACGCAACGGCGGTGGCCGCGATCACGAATCCGCTGGTGAACAGCTACAAGCGACTCGTCCCCGGCTACGAGGCACCGGTCGATATCGCGTGGTCACAGCGCAATCGATCGCCGATGATCCGGGTTCCGGACCGCCGGGGCGTAGGCACGCGCGTGGAATTCCGGATGCCAGATCCTGCCTGCAACCCGTATCTCGCCCTGGCTGTCCAGCTGGCCGCGGGACTGGACGGTATGGAGCGCCAGATCGATCCCGGCCCTCCCATCGATATGAACGTGTGGGAGCTGAGCGAGGAGGAGCGTTCGCACTATCAGATGGAGAGCCTGCCGGCCAACCTCGGCGAGGCGATCGTGGAGATGGAGAAGAACGACTTGATACGGGAGACTCTGGGCGAGCACCTGTTCGACAACTACGTGCACGCCAAGAAGCAGGAGTGGGCTGAGAACATCGCGCAGGTCACGCGCTGGGAACTCGACCGCTACCTGACCACTTACTAGCGATCCGCCCATTTCCGGGGCGACAGCGACTGTGAGACGGCCGGGGGGCGTGAAGCCCTCCGGCCGTTTCCGCATCCATCGAGAAGCTGCTCTACAGACCCGCTCGCCAGGCCTGGCACTGCTCGGAAATCGCCTGGACGGCCACCATCAGGGCCGCCAGCCCGGGTTCCTCTGAAGACTTGAGTTCGTCGACCAACTCACGGATGCGGGTCAGGCCGCCTGCGCACCGCTGGCGAAAAGAAGCCATGCCGGGCACCGCACCCGCTTTCGAGGCGCCCTCCTCGATCAGGCCGCGCACGATCGCTCGTCGCGCTGCCTCCAACTGGATGACCAACCGTCGGGCGGCACGCTGCTCCCAGAGATCGTCTCCCGCCCGCTCCGCCAGGCGATCCTGAAGCCACGGAAAATCGATGTCCAAGGCGATACCGAAGTAGACGTCTCCCACGGCTCGGGCACTGATTCCCGCGCCGCGCGACAGGCTCGCGACGGGAAGAAGTCCGTCCAGGAACTCGAGGCACACGAGCCTCCACGCGAGATCACGCTCCATGCCGTCGGCCATGCGAAGGGCCAGGCGGTCCGCGACCTGGCTGCGCTTGGGCTCGGGAAGGAGTTCACCGAGGCTCGCCTGGATTTCCTCGACCGGTTCCCCATACCAGGCGATCAGCTCGCCGATCGACTGGTCGAGATCGGAGTTCGCCAGGATCCAGCGCGTGGACCTCGCCATCGACTCGCTGGCGGCGAGGAGCCATTGGGCCTGGACGCCGGTCGTCACCTGGTGGTCAAGCTCGTGCAAGCCCCGTAGCAGTTCCTCGGCCCCCGCCACCCGGTAGGCGACGTACCACGCCATTGCGACTTCGGCTGCTGCGCGATGAGTCTCCCCGATCAACTGAATCAGTCCGGCCCCACCCATCGCGTCTACCAGCCGATTGGTGAGTTCGGTGGCCACGATGTTGCTTCGTAGTCTGTGTTCCCGGAGCGCAACCTCGCCGCCCCGCGCCAATACCGAGGATGGAAAATAGCCTCGCGCCAGGTCGAAAACGGCCGGGTCGTCCAGCACATCTGAGTCCTGCAGGCGGCGTTTCAGGTGCATCTTGGCGTAGGCCAGCAGTACGGCCAACTCGGGTCGCGTGAGAATCGGTTCGCCCGCTTCGAGCCGCACCGCCAGATCCTCTCCCGCAGGGAGGTTCTCGAGGGACCTGTCCAGCAATCCGGCCCTTTCCAGAGACAGGAGGGCGTCGCCGAAGCCTGCCGGATTCACACGTATGCGGTGCTGATCGAGGCTGACGGCCAGGCTCTGTGTATAGGTGTTTCGAAGAACCGCCGCTCCGACATCGCTCTCCACCGAGGCCAGGAGTTCGTCTCGCTCGGTTTCCGACATCCCGCCGTGATCCACCGAATGGCCAAGCAGGATCTTGAGGTTCACCTCGTGGTCCGAAGTGTCGACGCCCGCTGAGTTGTCCAGTGCGTCCGTGTTCAGTCTCCCGCCTCGCATGGCGTACTCGATGCGTCCCAGCTGGGTCAGGCCGAGGTTCCCACCCTCTCCCACCACTCGCGCCCTGAGGTCGGTCGCCTCGATGCGCACGAGGTCGTTTCCGGGATCCGACACCACCGCGTCGGTTTCGGAAGACGCACGCACATAGGTACCGATGCCCCCGTTCCACCACAGTTCGACGGGGGCGGCGAGGATCGCCTTCACGAGGGCCTCTCCGTTGAGAGTGGACTCCTCGATTCCCAGCATCTCGCGGGCCCTGTCCGACAGGTCGATCCGCTTGTCACCACGCCCCCACACGCCACCCCCTTCGCTGATCAGACTCGGCGCATAGTCGGTCCACGCCGAACCGGGCTGGTCAAACAGTCTCTTTCTCTCTCTCCAACTCTCTTCCGCGACGGGGTCCGGATCGATGAAGATGTTTCGATGGTCGAACGCGGCCAGAAGGAGGGTCTTCCGGCTCAGCAGCATCCCGTTCCCAAACACGTCTCCGCTCATGTCGCCGATCCCGACCGCCGTGAACTCCTCTACCTGGATGTTCTTGCCCATTTCCCGGAAGTGTCTCTTCACGCACTCCCACGCTCCCCTGGCCGTGATCCCCATCTTCTTATGGTCGTAGCCCTTGGAGCCGCCGGAAGCGAAAGCGTCCCCCAACCAGAAGGCGTATGACGCCGCCAGTTCGTTCGCCGTGTCCGAGAGGGCGGCGGTCCCCTTGTCGGCCGCCACAACCAGGTAGGGATCCTCCCCGTCGCGTACTACCGTATCCGCCGGGTGAATGACCGTCCCAGCGACGACGTTGTCCGTGACGTCGAGAAGTCCGCTCACGAAATCGCGATAGCTGGTCACCCCTGCTTCCCGCATCAGCGAGCGGTCGGTCGGGGGACGGGTGACGACGAACGCGCCCTTGGCACCCTCGGGCACGATGACGGCGTTCTTAACCTGCTGCGTCTTCGCGAGTCCCAGGACCTCGACACGGAAGTCCTCGAGACGGTCGCTCCAGCGGAGCCCGCCGCGTGCCACATCTCCCATTCTGAGGTGAGCCCCCTCGGTACGGACTCCGCTCACCCATATTTCGTGCTTTGGTCTCGGGTCGGCCATCGTCTCGATCTGGCTGCAGTCGAGCTTGAGCGAGATGGGCGCCTCAGGGTTCTCGTGGAGCCGGGGCTGGAAGTAGTTCGTGCGTACCGTTGAGTCGATGAGGTTCAGCAGACGCCGCAATGTGCGGTCGTCGTCGATTCCCTCGACGGACTTGAGCTCATCGTGAAAGGCGTCGCGCAACGCGATTCCCGCCAGTTCGCGATCTCCCTCGAGCGCCGGGTCGAACTGGACGCAGAAGATCTCCCACAAGAGCCGGGCCGCCCGTGGATACGCCACCAGCGGTCGCCTCAAGCCGAGTCGACTCGAAACAGCGCCGATTCGGAAGGCATAGGCTCCGTAGGCCTTCAGCAGAGCTACCTCCCGCCACGACAGGCCCGCGGACAGGATGAGGCGGTTGATGTGCAGATTCTCTGCCCAGCCTGCCTGTGCGGCCCGCAGGGCGTCTTCGACCCGAGCCTCTGCCGACTCGCGATCGACCTTCCATTCCGCGGGTACGTCCACGAGAAACCCGTGAATAGTGAGGGGGGCTTCTCCCTCCTCCACGGAAACCTCATGCGGCTCGGCCCGAACCACCCGGAACCCGAAGTTCTCCAGTACGGGCATCACATCGCTCAGGTCGCGGCTCTCGCCCCGATCGAAAGCGGTGAGCCAGTACCGGTCTTCCAATGGTGGATCGATCTCCGTGAGGGTGACACGGCTCACCCCCCCGCACCGAACCTGTTCGAGGACTTCGATGTCCCGCACCGCCGTCCGTACTTCGGTGGTTGCCACGTATTGTGGTGAGAACGCCGATCCGTACCGTCGCATCAGTTCCAGGGCGCGCTCAGGCTCGACTACGTCCTCCAGTACCGCTCTCGTCTTCTCCTGCCAGGACCGGATCGCCTCACTCACACGAGCCTGGAGATCCACGAGATCGACCGCCGCAATGGCATCCGGCTCGGCCGCGACGTGGAAGTGCAGGCGGGCCTGTTCGCCCTCACCGAGGGCGAGATGGTAGTTGAGGATCTGCCCGTCGTATGCGTCGACGATCAGGTTCTGCACCCGCTGTCGGGCTTCGGATGAGAAACGATACCTCGGCATGACGACCATCAGGGTCACGCCTCTCGCGAGCGCGTCGGGACGTCCGACCACCAGCACTTCGCCGCTGGCGTGCGTCTCGATGACCGCGTCGACGACCGGCAGCAACTCCTCCACCGGGGCGACGAACAGGTCCTCTTTGGGGAGGCTGTTGAAGAGTCGAACGATCAGCCCGTGGTCGTGCGTTCCAGCCTCGACCTGCTCGGCTTCCAGTATCTCGGTGAGTTTGCGGCGCAGAATCGGGGTCGACGACGCGTCCTGGTTGAAGGCCTTCGCAGTGAAGAGACCCAGAAAGCGCCTCTCACCGAGGACCGTTCCTCTGGCGTCGAGACGTTTGATACTGATGTCATCCATACGCGCCCGGCGGTGGACCGGCGAAAGGGCGTTCGTCTTGGATACCATGAGGATGGGACCGCCCAATACTCGGGCGGTCAGTTCCGTCGGAAGATCCCCGACGGAGACCGGCCGAAATACCTTCGAACTCGCCTCGTCGGAGAGGATTCCCCGGCTGGAGCCGTGCCGCAGCTGTACCTCGCGCTCACTGCCGTCACCTGGCTGAATGTCGTACTCGCGATAGCCCAGGAACACGAAGTTGCCTTCCTGCAGCCAGAGAAGGAATTCCTGGATCTCCTCGAGTTCGGGGACCTTCCATTCAAGATCGCTCTTCAGGGCTTCCAGGTCCTGGCGAATCCGGGCAGCGTCCTCGATCATGTTCCCGAAGTCCGACGTCGCGAGCTGGACATTACCCAGTCGCCGGCAGACCTCTTCCTCGAGATCGGCGTCTCGCTCGGATTCGAGTCCTTCGAACAGGATCAAGGTCGTTGAGATCCTGGAGCCCGAGCCGACACGGTCTCCGAGGGCGGCTATTCGACCGTCGTCGTCGCGGCCGACCGACAGGATCGGGTGCAGGAGAGCCAGGATGGCGTATCCCTCGGAGGCCAGCATCTCCTGCAGTGTCTCGACGATAAAGGCGCAGTCGGGCATCACCGTTCGCAAGACCGCGCGATGCGGTTGATTCGCCAGGCGTTGCAGTTCGACGCCTGTCTCACCCGGAGGCGTGTTCTCGACCAGGTGAAACAGCCTCGCTGCCTGCTCGCCGACGAGGCCAGGCTCAGCCTCCTCCAGTCGATCGGCCGGCACTCGAGAAAGAAGCCGTCGGCTGAACTCGCCAAGGACCTCGGCATCGTGGTCCGGCAGTCGCGTCTTCAGGGTCTCGAAGATCCCGGAAGCGCGATCGTGCTGTGTTTGTGCGCGTCCCATGGGCACGTCCGCTCCGCTGTCTCCGGAATTCCCGGCAATGGAGGTGGTTCGCGACCGTCAGGCTCCCGTTGCCCGACCGGAAGCGAAGGACAATACTGCTGCCATGCGACCGCGGCGAGGGCAGGATCGACGGACGCGCCTGCGGAGTGAGCAGGGAGGCGTTGCGGCCGCGATTGTAGTCATAGAAGACGGGTGAGCTTGGGGCGTAGGATCGTTGGGCTACGAGGGCTGTCCTCGGCGTCCGCCGCCCTGGAGAACGAGATTCAAGGAGTGCGCCGGTGCGTCTGAGCATCGAATACTGCGGGGTTTGAAACTACGAACCCAAAGCCGCCAGTCTGGCGGCCAGTCTTAGGCAACGTTATCCGGACATGGCCATCGACCTGATCCGATCAGGGGGAGGGGTGTTCGAGGTCGAACTGGACGGCGGGCTCATCTATTCGAAGAAATCCACGGGAAGGCATTGCACTCCCGAGGAGATCTTCGATCGGATTGACGGCTGACGATCCGACGATGGACTCACCCGGAGGTGAACGACCGGGGCGGATAGCGCATCCAGAGCCATGCGAAGAGCGCCAGTGACGCGTAGGCTGTCACGCGGTCTCCCGTCAGCATCGTGCCGACGATCCCCAGGATCGCCTGCCCTTCCGCGAGCGCCCATACGACGATAGCTGCCGTCCGGGCGCTATCGGGCCCGGCATCCCTTCCCGCCATCCTCCCCCTGACGATCCCCGCGCCGAGCGTCGCGACGATGGCAGCGACGAACCAGACGATTCTCATCAGGCCTGGATCAATCGTTGCCTCGACAGGCTCCAGGACGAAGATGACGATGGCGGCGAACAGGAACACACCCAGGGCCAGCGCAGCGTAGATCGCGGTCAGGATCTGGGAGCCGGCATCGGGAGTCTGGCCTCGCATCGATCCTCCGGGCGGCGGGTCCGGTCGAGCTTCCGGGGCATACGGAACGTTGTTGCCCCTCACGTGTTTCAGTAGACGAGACTACCCCCAGAGCCACGGTGCCTACCTTGGATCCTATCCCCGCAGTCGATCCGTGGCCGAGGGGGTTTTCTCGTTCGCCCCGTTGACGGGGCCGCTGAGAATAGGCGCGGACGGCAGGTCGCGCAAACCGCTCAATCGGCTGCCCGTCCGTAGCGGTCTTCGAGACGAACTACGTCGTCGAGTTCGGGCGTGGACACTTCGAGAATCACACTGTCCTCCAGAGCTTCCATGCGGTGCACGGTCTCGGGCGGAATCTCGACTGCGGTCCCGGAGACCCACTCGAATTCTTCTCCCTGCAGCGTAAGGCGCATGTGGCCGGACAGCAGGTACAGGGTCTCGTGCTTGATGCGGTGCTTCTGGAGCGACAGGAGATGACCCCGCGTGACCTCGAGGATCTTCCCGGCGTACTTGTCGGTATGGGCGTACCAGATTTCCCGGCCCCAGGGTTTTGGGACGACCTTGGGTTTCACTGTGTCCATGCCTGGCCTGCTCCATGCCCAGAGGTTCTCGTTCCGCCTCCAATTTGGCCCCATGTTAGTGCGCCTTGCGCCGTTCGGGAAGCTCCTCGTCCGGCAGGACGACGGTCGTTGGTAGTCAGTCAGCGGTAGTCCCTGCTTCGACTGGGTCCAAGGTCACCGTTGAGATCCAGTCGCCGGGCCCGCTTCGCCAGCACGTTTACCACGCCCTGTTCATTCTCCACCACTCCTTCCATCAGGAGCAACGGAGCCCGCAGCGTGTCCCGCATCGTCTCTCGCACGTCGGGCATTACTACCATATTTGCAAACCCTGTCTCGTCCTCCAGCGTGACGAACATCACCCCTTTGGCCGTTCCCGGACGCTGGCGGCAGATTGCCAATCCCGCGACCTGGACCTCGTCGCCGCTGCGACGTGACCGGAGACCTTCCGCCGTCAACACGCCCTGGTTTTCCAATCTCGGACGCAGGAATTCCAGCGGATGTCCTTCCGAAGAGAGTCCAACGCACCGATAGTCCGCCGCGATCCGCTCCAGGGCAGACATTTCGCGAACCGGGTTCGCTGACTCAGGTGCCCTACGAGCCAGCGGACCCGCATCCCCCCTGGCCTGCCGCAGAAGCTCCCACAGGGCCTGTCGGCGGCCGGGCCACAAGGTCTCGAAAGCGCCTGCCTCCGCCAGTACGCGAAGATCCGGTGGGCCAAGACCGCTTCGCCGCATCACGTCTTCCACGCTCTGGAAGGGTCCTTCTTCACGAGCCGCCTGAAGCTTCTCACGGGCCTTTGGGCCGAGGCCATGTACCAGGCGAAGTCCGATCCGTAGTGCAGGCGGCTGCACTCCACCTGCACGATTACGGAGAGGGAGATCAACCGCCTCCAACATCGAATTCCACTCGGAATGAGCCAGGTCCACCGGACGGACTTCCACTCCGTGTCGCCGCGCGTCGTTGATGATCGTGGCCGGAGAATAGAAGCCCATGGGCTGTGCGTTCAGCAACGCCGCGTAGAACTCAGGCGCGTAGTAGTGCTTCAGATACGAGGAGGCGTACACGAGCAACGCGAAGCTCGCCGAATGACTCTCGGGAAAACCGTAGTTGGCGAACGCCGTCAGGTACTTGAGGATCTGAGCGGCCACGTCCGGCGCCACCCCGTTTCGGCTCAATCCCTCCACCAGATCCCTCTCGACTTCCTGCATCTTTCGGTGGGAGCGCTTGAACCCCATGGCGCGACGCATGTTGTCCGCCTGGCCCGGGGTGAACCCGGCCAGGGTGATGGCCACCTTCATCCCCTGCTCCTGGAACAGAGGAACGCCGAGCGTCCGCTTCAACAGTGGCTCGAGTCGAGGATCCAGGTAGGTGACAGGTTCCTCTCCGTTCCGCCGCCTCAGGTACGGGTGCACCATGTCACCCTGGATGGGTCCCGGCCGGATGAGGGCCACCTCGACCACCAGGTCGTAGAAACAGCGGGGACGCACCCGGGGAAGTGTGTTCATCTGGGCCCGAGACTCGATCTGGAATACGCCCACCGTGTCCGCCGCGCAGATCATGTCGTACACCGCCGGATCGTCCGGTGGCAGGCGAGCGAGATCGATCGTCACCCCGCGAGTCCGCCGAATGATGTGGATGGCATCGCCCAGCAACGTCAGCATCCCTAGACCCAGCAGGTCGAACTTGATGAAGCCCGGGAGATCGAGGTCGTCCTTGTCCCATTGGATCACCGTACGATCGGCCATGGAAGCGCGCTCCACGGGCACCACCTCGCCGATCGGCTGGCCGGAAATCACGAACCCACCTACGTGAATCGAGCGATGACGGGGAAGGTCCTCCAGGCCGGCCACGGTCCGGATCAGGGCCGACGTCCTGGGATCGGAAGGATCGAGACCCGCGCGCACGGCGCCGCCCTCCGCAAGCCTGTGGGCCGCGTCCACGGCGCCTCCGCGATCCACCTCGAGCGAGAGGCGATCACTTTCCTCGGAAGAAAGCCCCAGGACCCGGGCCGCATCACGGGCCGCCATCTTCCCGCGGTACGTGATGGACTCGCACACCATGGCGGCGTGCCGACGACCGTATTTCTGGTACACGTACTGGAGCACCTCTTCCCGGTCCCGGTGGGCGATGTCCAGGTCGATGTCCGGTGGCTCGTGTCGGGACTCGGATAGGAAGCGCTCGAACAGAAGATCCAGGCCTATGGGGTCCACGGCGGTGATCCCGAGGCAGTAACAGACCGCCGAATTTGCGGCGGACCCCCTTCCCTGCACCAGGATTCCGCGCCGGTTCGCGAACCGCACGATGTCCCACATGATGAGGAAGTAGTCGGCCAGATCCAGGCGACCGATGATCTCGAGTTCGTGCTCGATCTGTTGAAGGTGCCGGGCATCGAGACGACCGCCGTACCGCTCGTGCGCGCCCTGCTCCACGAGTCCCCTGAGGAATGCGTTTCGCTCCCCTCCTCCAGGCACATTGAAGGGTGGAAGCCGTGGCTTCAGATCGGTTATGTGGAATCGGCACCGGTCGGCCACCCGCAACGTCTCCAGGAGAGCTTCCCGCCCCCATCGCTCTCGCATCTGAGCGGCCCCTTTCAGATACCACTCGCCGTTGGGCGGCAATCGATCGCTCGCCTCATCCAGGGTGGTTCCATAGCGGAGACAGGTCAGTGTATCCAGCACGATTCGATCGCGAGGGCGGGCGTACAGCGGCGCGTTGACCGGGAGCCACGGGAGCCCAAGATCGCGAGCATGCCGAATCCATGCGGAACAACGACGCGCGTCGGCTGGAAGCCCGTGATGCTCCAGGGCAAGGTGCAGGCGGTCGGGAAACATGGACCGCAGCTGCTCAACCCGATAATCGAATCCCGGCGTCTCCGGCCGTTGGTTTTCCGTCATGATGAGACACGTCAGTCCTTCGGTTCTGCCCTCGATTTCGGTGAAGACGAGACCCGGTGAGCCCCGGGGAGAGGCCAGGCGCGCCCGGGTGATGAGCGCCGATAACGCGTGGTATCCAGCGAGACTTTCAGACAGGAGTACCAGCCGCAGCCTGCCGTCGCCGACACGGCCTGAGGCGGTTCGTTGCCCGCCACCCAGGCGTATTTCACCCCCGATGATCGGACGCACACCTGCATCGTCACACGCGCGTGTGAACCGCACCGCGCCCCCGAGATCGAACACGTCGGCCAGGGCAAGGGTCGGCATACCCACGGCCGCCGCCCGTTCGGCCATGTCTTCGGGATTCGAAGCACCGGCCAGGAGAGAAAAGGCTGATCGCGCCGCCAGCTCTACGAAATCGGACACGAGCG
>CAYWLF010000044.1:0-1672 GCA_964458875.1 uncultured Gemmatimonadota bacterium | reverse complement strand
ACGAGCGACGACCGAGGCGTACTGAGATGTACGCTGCAGGAAGTCGCGAGGAGTGCAACGCAGAGATGCGGCATTTATCGCCGATCCTCAGTCGTAGAAGCCGTGCAGCCACCACTTCGCCTCCTTACCCCTCCCCCTCCATTCCCGATACAACCACAACAATTCCCCCTCTTCCGTGCAGGCTCGGTAGTATTCGCGTCGATAGAGATCCTTCCACCAATCACCAGAAAGACGCTCTGGGCCCTCGGCGACGATCAGCGAACGACGCCCCGAACGATCCCGAAGCTCACGGGGACAGCCTTTGCTGGCCCATACCTCCACCTCGACCGGTTCAGGCAGGAGGTGAAGCGTGCTCTCGAATGCTCTATCCGCGGACATGATCCGACTCATGCCCGGGGATGGGTCGGAGCGAACCTTCTCTTCTTCCGGAGTCTCGACGGAAGCCGCCGGTCGCCACCGATTACGAGACTCGGGTCGATGGATCCTGCGGGGATGGGGCCATGCCACCGCTTCTTCGCCCAACCTGGCACGCAGACGGGAAAGGGCCGCGGCAGCGGCCATGGGATCACGCCAGTCTCCCGAAAAGAGGTCCCCCTGGCGTGCACCCGGAGGCGCCGTTTCCTCCACCCGCAGCGTGATTCCTTTTATGGGGGCCGCCAGGGAACCGTTCGCGTCCACGGCGCGCTCCAGGGCCGCGCGACACAGGTCGTACAGCAGGTCCTCCCGCCTCGTCGCACGCGCCGGAAGCACCTTGGCTCGCTGCGCTGCGGCGGATCCGTCCAGGTGAAGCTCGAGCAGAAGACGGGAAGCACAACGTCCCACGCGCAGTAGATCGGAGCATACGCGGTGCAGGAGGTGGCGAAGCACGAACAGCAGCGGTTCCAGCGTCACCACCGCCCCGTCCAATTCCAATGAAGATTCCGGGAGTTCGTCAGCTGCAAGGGAACGGAACGCCCGATCGTCCTCCGCACAGGCCCACCGATGTGCCTGCACACCGGCCGGGCCAAATCGGACTTCCAGCTCGCTGCGATCTCGATCGGCCAGTTCCCCGATACGGTGGAATCCAAGCGTCCGCAGGGTTTCGCGCAATTCGTCAGGGATCGGTAGAACCGACAGTGGCAGGGGAAACAGGAACGCCGGGCCAGCGCCCGGGGGCACGATGATCGACGCCTCCCCATGCACCACGCCTCGAGGAAGAGACGAAATATCCGGCGTCTGTCCGTCCAGGTGCCTGGCCAGCATCGCCGCGGCATCGGCCACGACCGCCACGTTCGCCACACCGGCCCAGGCCTTCGTGAACCCCGCCTGGAGCACAGCCTCCTGAAGCGTACGGACCAGGCCCGACTCGCCCCCCATTCGTTCCCACCCTCGCGCATCTACCCGACAGACCCCGGGGCCCACCGGAGCTACGCGTGGTGAGCCGGCCAGCAATGCCGTCGCGAGGCGGGTCCCACCCGGATCGCCGGTGAGCAGGGAACCTTTGGTCGTGAGAACAGTGGCCACCCGGGGTGGTGCGGCACTCAAGTCGCTGGCCCCTTTCGGTCCCGGGCTGGATCGGGCCCCCAGGGAGGAGACACCGGACAGAGAAGCGGCACTTCCACTGCGCCTCGTTTTCCTACACGTACCCAGATGGGTCGGACGGAGGGAAGAAAGGGCCCGAAATCCTCCCGTA
>CAYWLF010000043.1:7110-12733 GCA_964458875.1 uncultured Gemmatimonadota bacterium | reverse complement strand
GGCCGATCTCGATCGCCGCGATCGACATCGACTATTTCAAGCAGTTCAACGATACCTACGGCCACGCGGCCGGTGACTCGGCCTTGCAATCCGTGGGCCGGGTGATGCGGAGCCGCATCCGGACCGGGGACTTCGCCGCACGAATAGGGGGCGAGGAATTCGTGGTTGCCCTCCCGGAGACGAACTCGGTGAACGCGGTGGCCATGGCCGAGCAACTCAGGCGAGCTATCGCCGAGAACCCGATCCGCATCCCGGGTCAGCGGGCGACAGGAGGCGTCACCATCAGCATCGGTGTGGCTTCCTGGCCCGAGCACGGTGAAGAGATCACCAAACTCCTCGAGCGGGCTGACAACCGCCTGTACGAGGCCAAGTTGGCCGGGCGGGACCAGGTGAAGGGGCCGGGAGGGTCGGGGACCAGCCAGGACTCGGTGCGTCCACAGGCCCTGACGCGGGTCAAGCCTGTCTGAGGATCTTCCGAAGCAGCAGCCAGCACACGAACAACGCGGCCGCGATCCACAACCCTCCCCACACGAGTGTAGGCACCCCCGTCATCTCCGCCAGCATGCGGGCGTCCGAGCGCAGTTCCGGTCTATCGAGTACATCGCTCTTGATGTCCAGGACCGCATACAGACAGCTCGTGAGGCCCAGGGCCCAGAGGACGCGTCGGTTGGCCACCGGCGACAGGTATCGTGCAGCAGCGACCAGCGCCGCCGCGAAACCGAGACCGAAGGCGAGGCCGAACGGGTTCCGCACGTATAGCACCGTCACCAGGCCCATGAACACACCGATCGCACCGGTGATCCAGGACGATCCCCGCGTGAGTCTCACGGCGAGAAGCACGAGGGCCGCGCCCCACAGCAGGCTGCCGAGGTAGCCCGCCGATAAGGTGAGAAACGCGTCGCCTCCACCGCAGTAGCAGGCGCCCCCGAGATCCGGTGTTACCACGATCTTCTCGATGGCGCCCCCGGTAGCCACGGCCATGAGCCCGTGGCTGATCTCGTGCAGAAGAACGACGAACAGCTTCAGCGGTGTGACCAGCCAGGTGTTCCACAGGAACCACAGGCCGGCGAAGAACGCCATGAATCCGGCTACGAACCGAATCCTCTCCTTCGTCGGCTTCCTGCCCGGCTGCTTACTGCCCCGTTCTGCCACTCGTTCCCTCTCACCTGCTTTCATGATCCATGGTGCCGAAGTGCCGCCTCCGTCGCGGCAGCGACCGACGACAGGTATTATGGCGACAAGTGCCCTCCAGATCGATACGAGAGACCACGCAATGAGGATTCTTCAGGTGGCGAGCGAAGCCGTTCCCTGGGCGAAGTCCGGGGGGCTGGCGGACGTAGTCGGGGCGCTGAGCGCCAATCTGGCGGCGTCGGGCCACGAGGTGGTCCTCGCCCTGCCACTATACCGTGACCTCAGCGCCGCGGGGCCGGAAGCCGGCGCTCCCGCGGTCGAGGTGTCCTGGGGTCCGGGCCCTTCGATCGCCGTGCGACAGTCCAGGGCCGCCGCCGGCTACGATGTGTGGTGGGTGGACGCTCCCCACCTGTTCGACCGCCCCGGCCTGTACGGAACGGCCGACGGCGACTATCCGGACAACGCGCTTCGCTTTGCGACGCTCGTTCGCGGAGCTCTCGCGGCCACTCCGGCGTTTGACTGGCGCCCTGACGTCATCCACGCACACGACTGGCAAGGAGCACTCGCGCCATGGTACGTGCGCGAAGGCTACGAGAGCGAATGGTCCCCTGCTCCCGCGACCGTGCTCACGATTCACAACATGGCGTACCAGGGGTGGTTCTCCCTTACCGCCGCGACGAGCGCCGGTCTGCCGACCTCGGAGACCCTGGCCCACAGTGACGGGGTGAGCCTGCTGAAGGGCGGTATGCTATCGGCTGACCAGGTGGCGACCGTCAGTCCGCGGTATGCCCGGGAAATAGGGACACCCAGGCTGGGGTTCGGCCTCGACCGGTGGATTGCCGACCTCGACCCGCCCGTAGAGGGGATACTCAACGGGATCGATACGGACGTGTGGAATCCCGAGACGGATCCAAACCTGGCGGCCACCTACACCGTTTCGGACATGGGTGGAAAGATGGCGTGCAAGGCGGCGCTCCAGGCGGAGGTGGGGCTGTCCTCCAGCCCGTTGATACCGCTGTTCGGGATGGTCTCCCGCCTGGTCGGCCAGAAGGGACTGTCTCTCATCGACCAGTTGGGTGACGACCTGGTCGAGCGGGACGCGCAGTTCGTCTTCCTCGGCACCGGAGAAGCTCGGTACGAGCGCCTGATCGCGGCACTGGCGGCCCGTCACACGAATGTCGCCGCCCGCCTGGGATTTTCCGAAGGCCTGGCGCACCGGATCGAGGCGGGAGCCGATTTTTTTCTCATGCCCTCGGAGTTCGAACCCTGCGGGCTGAACCAGATGATCAGCCAGCGGTACGGCACGCCGCCCATCGTTCACCGCACTGGAGGGCTGGCCGACAGCGTGACGCATGCGTCTCCGGCGGCGATCAAGGCGGGGGAGGCGACCGGAGTGATTCTCGATCACTTTGACGCCCCGACTCTCTCCTGGGCGCTGGACTTCGCCGAGGACCTCTTCGCGCGGCCCGCCCAGCTCGCCGAGGTTCGAAGGGCGGGCATGGAGACGGATTTCTCGTGGCGCCGAAGCGGACTCGGGTACGAGCGGCTCTATCGCAAGGCGATCGAAGACATGAATGGAGCAGATTGATGCGAGGCGACCTGAGGATACTCGGGCTGGTGATGGCCGGTGGCGAGGGCAGCAGGCTCATGCCGCTCACCGAGGAGCGGAGCAAGCCGTCGGTCCCGTTCGGGGGCAGTTACCGGATCGTGGATTTCGTGCTGTCGAACCTGCTCAACTCCGGGATCTACTCGAACTTCGTGCTGGTCCAGTACCGGTCACAATCACTGATCCACCACCTGCGCGAAGGGTGGCGGCTGAGCACGCCCCACCCGGATGACTTCCTCACTGTGGTTCCGCCCCAGATGCGCGTCGGAAAGGAATGGTACCGTGGGACCGCGGACGCCGTGTACCAGAACTTCAATCTCATCTACGACTACCGTCCGGACCTGATCGCCGTCTTCGGTGCCGACCACGTGTACCGGATGCACATCGGTCACATGGTCCGTTTCCACGCGAAGAAGAAGGCCGATGTGAGCGTGGCCATGCTTCCCGTGCCGGTCGAAGAGGCTACCGGTTTCGGGGTCGCCCACGCGCGGGATGACGACACGATCGCGGCGTGGGAGGAGAAACCGGCCAACCCTCCTGAAATGCCCGGTCGCCCCGGGTGGGCCTATTCATCGATGGGGAATTATCTCTTTGAGCCGGGTGCCCTTCTGAAGGTGCTGCAGCACGTGATGGAAGAGGGCCTGGAGCCCGACTTCGGGAAGACGATCGTGCCGTTGATGGTAGAGGATCCCAAGTACCGGGTCGCCGCCTACGACTTCCACCGCAACAGGGTCCCCGGTGTGAAGTCCTACGAGGAGAAGGGGTACTGGCGGGACGTCGGCACCCTGCAATCGTACTGGTCGGCCCACATGGACCTCCTGGGCGCTCAACCCCGGTTCGACCTGAACAACCGTATGTGGCCCATCCACTCGCAGGCCTACCACCGGGCCAGCCCGCGCGTGCTGTCCGGAACGATCGAGGACTGCTCCCTCGGGGTCGGCAGCGTAGTGGACGACGCACGGATCGTCCGGTCGGTCATCGGGCGGAATACGTGGATCGAGAGCGGCGCGGAGATCGTCGATTCGATCGTTATGGACCACTGCCGGATCGGGCACGACACCCGGATACACCGGGGGATCGTAGACCGCTACAACTTCGTGCAGGACGGCGAGGTAATAGCTGCGGGCGCGGGGCCGTACAGGGAGGGAGCGCGGGTCGACGGAGATCTCATTGCCCTTCGGCGGGGGCGTACCCGACCCATCTGATCGGGACCTGCGGCCCGGCGCTCTACAGCAACAGGACGAGAAGGGCCACCACACACACGGCGAGTCCGCTCACCGCGAGGACCGGAAACCTCCGGTCGAACACGGCCCGGCTCACGGCAAATATCGACAGGAACAGGGCCATCGTGGCGTACAGACCGGTCAGCGCCCCCTTCCAGAGCTGTGTGTCCGGGTAGAGCAGAACCGCGGCCCCCGACACCAGGGTGCCGAAGAACAACAACCGTTCAGTGAGGGCTTCCTCTGGCCGCGGCCTCTGCGTGGCCGGCAGCTTGCCGGCCAGGGCAAGAACGAGCAGCACCACGAGCTGGACCCCGATCAGTCCGAACCAGCCGATTCTCCCGGCCGTGAGTCCGCCACCCGGAGTCAACGCGTCGGTGAACGCCGAGAACGCGATCGACGTGACCGAGATCGCGCCCAGCGAGTAGATACCGAAGGCGATCAGGCGACCGACCACCAGGTTGGCGAAGAAGGTCCCTGGAGTGTCGCGTCGGAAACGGAGCGACGATACGGCTTCCAGTGGATTGCGGGACACGACGACCGGAGGCCAGCGATCGGCTCGCGCGGCTCGCAGCACGGCAGCCGCCTCCGCCCGGGTGCGCGCGACATCTTCCGATCCTACCCAACCACGTTTCGCCGCCTCCGTCAGCTCGTCCTCGTCGAGAAGTCTCGGGGGACCGTCCGGGGCCTGCCACACGTCCAGGAACAGGTCCGTCAGGTGCCAGACGGCCGTCTCGGGACGCGGCGGCTGAACGAAGTTGGTGTAGTACCCGAGGAAGTTCGCGTGCTCATCGTAGACAGATCCAACTTCGTAGGATCGTCCCGGGAACATGAACCAGAGAATGGCCCCGCCCGGAGGGACCTCTGTTTCCCCCACAGGCAGCGCCGGATCGTCTGGATCGAGCACGAGCAGGCTGATCTTGCAGGCTGCTCCATCGTGCAGGAGTTCCTGGGAGAAATGCTGCACGTGATCGGGCGGGCGCCGGTATACGATGGCGACGGTGGGAGTGCCGGCGTCACCGCGCGCTGGTACTCCGCGGGTGCGCGATCTGCGGTCGATCAGGCGCCTAGTTAAGATCGGTAAACGTCCGATTCTGCTCCGCCATCCGCACCAGGACCGGTGCAGGGGCGAAGCGGCTACCGAGCCTGCCGCCGTAGTCCGACAGCGCGTCGTGAATTTTCTGGATGCCCTCTGAATCGGCCCAGCGGAGAAGGCCGCCGCGGAACGGGGGGAATCCAGTACCCATCACCATGGCCAGGTCCACTGGATCGGGGCCTTCGACGACCTGCTCTTCCAGTGCATACGCGGCTTCGTTCACCATCGAGTACAGGCACCGCCGGAGGATTTCCTCGGGCGTCGAAGTGGCAGCCGTACCCTGGCCAGGTACGCGCTCCACGGCAAACAGAACCTGGACGGTCGGATCCGGGCCACGGTTACCGCCATCCTGATACCGGTAGAAACCCAAACCGTTCTTCTTACCGAGCCTGGCGTCTTCAATCATCCGGTCGATCACGCCCGAGGGGCGCATTCGGTCGCCGAACGCGGCCACCATCTCCCTGCTGGCATGTCTCGCGATGTCAAACCCGATCTCGTCCAGGAGACGGAGTGGGCCCATGGGCATTCCGAAACCTCCGAGCGCGCCGTCGATGTCCTCGATGCGGTTCC
>CAYWLF010000043.1:0-7010 GCA_964458875.1 uncultured Gemmatimonadota bacterium | reverse complement strand
CCCATGGGCATTCCGAAACCTCCGAGCGCGCCGTCGATGTCCTCGATGCGGTTCCCCTCCTCGAGCAGGAAGCCGGCCTCGTTCAGGTACGGGGTGAGGAGGCGATTGACGAGGAAGCCGGGTCTATCGGTCACGAGCACTGGAGTCTTACCGAGGGCGAGGACGAGGCCGAACCCGGTGGCCAGCGCGTCGGGCCTCGTGCGTGGACCGGACACGACTTCGACCAGCGGCATCTTGTGCACCGGGTTGAAGAAATGGAGCCCGAGCACGGAACCCGGGTCCTCCACTCCGTTCGCCATTTCGTCCACCGACAGGGCGGAGGTGTTCGTGGCCAGCACCGCACCGCCGGTCGCGGATTCCACTTCCCGCAGGACCTGCTGCTTCACGGCCATCCGCTCGACGACCGCCTCAACCACGAGATCGACTCCCTCGATGTCTCCGTAATCGAGGGTGCCCGTGATGAGGGCGAATTTCAGCGACGCCTCCTCCTCACCGAAGACCCGAGCGGCCGCTGCCTTTCGCAGAAGGTCGCCCGCATGTCTAAGTCCCGAATCGAGGGCATCCTGGTCGATATCCTTGAGAACGACCGGGATGTCGTGTGCGGCGGCTAGCTCGGCGATTGCTCCGCCCATCACGCCCGCGCCTACAACGCCCATCCTCTCCACCGGCTGTTTCCGCTTCATGACGTTCGCGGGCAGCGCCTTCCTGGCTGCCTGGGAGAGGCGGAACACGCGGACGAGATTCCGGGACTCCGGGGTGACGGCGAGTTCCCCCAGGGCCTGGGCTTCGAGAGCGTACGCTTCGTCCGCCTTCATTCCCACCGCGTCGGCCAGGACGTCGATCGCCTTGAAGGGAGCCGGATAGAAGGATCCGACCTCCGTGGCGGCCTGCTTTCGCGCAGCGCCGAACATGATCCGGCGTCCAGGGCCCGTTCCCTCCAGCAGGCGCTGCCCGAATCCGATCGTCCGCGTTGGGCGCTCGACCCGATTCCCTACCACGTCGGCTGCGAACTCACCCACGGCAGCCTTGAATCGAGAGGCGGGCACGACCCGGTCCACGAGCCCGATCCGACTGGCCCGGGCAGGACGCACCGGCTTGCCGGACAGTATGATCTCCAGCGCGTTCTGCATGCCTACGAGGGCCGGAAGCTTGACCGTTCCGCCGAATCCGGGCAGGATACCCAATCGCACCTCCGGAAGGCCGATCGACGTCGAATTCCTGTCAGACGCGACGCGATAGTCACAGTGCAGGATGAGTTCGGTGCCGCCTCCCATGCATGCGCCATCGACCGCCGCGATGGTGGCAATGCGCAGGCGCTCGATACGTCGGAAGATACGCTGCCCCTCGGCGCTGGCATCCCGAGCCTGTGCGGCAGTGGAGAGGGCCTCGATGGCTTCGACGTCCGCGCCCGCAAAGAAGGCTCCTTCCTTCCCGCTTCGGATCACGAGGGCGAGCATCTGACCGTTCGCGATGCGCGATTCCAGCTGTGAGAGCAGCGCGTCGAGTTCCCTCATCAAGTGGGGAGTGAAGACGTTCACCGACGAATCGGGTCGGTCGAAGGTCAGCCAACCGACGTGGTCGCGATCGACTTCGAAGCCTAGGCCGCCGGTGGATTCGGACGTCGGGGCGTTCATGGAGTGATTCCCGCGCCAGGGTAAGAAGCAGGAAATCCGGCGAGGCCGGGTCCCGCGCGCGCCAGGGAAGCTGCCGGTGCGAGGGCGCGCGTGGCAGTCACGCGCACCCTCGTCCGACGATCGTCACAGGGGTCAGAGGCGAAGGCGTTCGGCGCCGTTGGAGACATCGAGGCGAACTGTGTCGACCTGCGCCGGATCGATCTTCAGATTCCACACGAACTCACCGACCGGCACCCGGATCCGCGCGTTGATCCACCAGTCGCCTGCCGGAAGAGCGCGCGTGACGAAGCCGTCGGCGCTCGTCGTGTCCGCAAAGACCTGCCGCCCCCCTTCGGTGACGATCGACTGCTCGATGTCGAAGTACCCGGCGTACGCGTCATCTTCCCACGTGTCACGTACTGCCTTGAACTCGTCCACCTGAGTCGTGACCGAGTCCTGCATGGCTGTGAACTGATCGAACAGTGCCTGCTTCTCACGATTGAGCCGACCCTCGACGCCCTCGAGCTGCTCGAACTCCTCGTACTTGGACATATACTCTCGCGTGCCCCGTGATCGCGGATCCATCGCCTGCATCTCCTCGGACAGGGTCTGCATCCGGTCGCGCGACTCGGACCACTCCGCCTCCTTGTCGCGCCACTCTTCCTGGAGTGCTCGGATCTGAGCGAACGTGGCCAGCATTACCTCCGGAATCTCCGGCTTCGGTGAGGCGGCCTCGGTGTCGAGCGCGTCGAACACCGAATCACGATCGAACGGGTAGAAGAAGATCTCGAGATTGGACTGCGGGATCTGACCGTCCGCGCCCTCACCAAGAACCTGTACAGTTACGTCGGAGCCCCCGCACGCGCTGAGCGCAACGACGGCACCGATGATCAGAAACGAACTACGCTTGCCTCGCATCCGTGTCTCCACGTTGGATGAGCGGTGGTCCTAGCATCGCGACCGGCAAATCTACCGGCCGCCTCGTCGATTTTCAAACACGATTCGTTCGTCCATACCCCAGACGACGACAGGGGCCTCCCACTGGAAGGCCCCCGTGTGCATTCACGTGACTCGCGGGATGACCCACAAAGGGCCGGCCGGCGTCACTCGTACACGATGTCGTCGAGCAGGTACTCCCTGGGGTTGACCTGGCGGCCATCGATCAACACCTCGTAGTGGAGGTGTGGGGCTGTAGCCAGGCCCGTCTTTCCGACCTCGCCCAGGAGGTCGCCGCGAACGACACGCTCACCGCGATTCACCTGGATGCTCCCTGCGTGCGCATAGCGCGTCTTGTACCCGAACCCGTGATCGATCTCCACCGTCTTGCCGTAACCTGACTTGGTGCCGGCGTAGGTGACCGTACCCTCCGCCGAGGCGAGGATCGGTGTGCCGGCCACGGCCGAGATATCGAGTCCCGGATGGGGCCGGTTGTACTGGAGGACGGGATGCATCCGGCTCTGGCTGAAGCTGGAGCTGATCCAGGATTCCTCGGCCTGAACGGGCCTGATGGAAGGTCGCGCGAGAAACACCTGTCGATGCATCTCGACCGAGTCCATGGCCTCGTCGATGGAACTCCCAAGGAGGTCCAACCTGCGCATCAGCAATTCGGCATCGTACGCGGTGGCATAGGTGCGCTCGGCCAGCTGAGGCGATGCGGCGAGGAACTCCTCTCTCTCGGCGGCCACCGGCAATGGACCACCGACGCCGACTGCCCGGACATCGTCGTCCAGGTCAGGGAGACCTGCCAGGAGCCGGAACTTCTGCTCCTGCTCCGACAGTTGATCCACGGAGTTGGCCAGCGTGCCGACCTGGTTCTCGACCTTGCCGAGGTTATCGGTCAGATGACGATTCTCGAGCCGGAGGCGCACGAGCTCAGCTTCGCGGACTCCGTCGAATGCGAGGCTGACGACGAACGCTGCCACGACAAGCCCGAAAACACCGGCTGCCGCTGCCGCAAGGCGCACGACACGCCGCGAAACGCGAACCGTGCGGATGCGCCCACCGCCATCCGGCATGATCTGGACCGTCCAGTGGGCAGACCCTTCATGCCCCGAACCGGCGGATCCGTGTGACGACATATTTTTCCGTACCCTAGTATCCGTTGCAGATCGGCCGGTCTCACCGGCCCATCCCGCTCCCACGATCACCGCCGCCCCGCGTATTCAGCAAGACGCGGGCCTCGACAGAGGCGAACGCACCCATACACCGAATTGGTGCAAATGCGTACGCATAAGTTGTTTGGCTTCGGTTCCGACGAAACGGACGGATCCGAGCGGGACGAGAGGACACTAATCGGGCGCGGGAACAGGTGTCAAGCGCTGCCGATCAGTCGTCCTCCGACTCTATCTCGACACGGGGAAACAGGACGGTGTCCCAGCGCTCGGGAACAGTGTCCGGGAGCTTGCCCGTAAGACCCTCCAGGGAGGGAAGTTCGTCGCCACCCAGCCGCCGCCACATCTCGGCCGCCTTGACGGGGATGAACGGCTCGAGGACGACGGCCGTCGTGCCGAGGCCGCGAACCAGTGCCGCCAGCACATCGTCCAGGCGGGTCTCTTGCGCCGGGTCTTTCGCCAGCTGCCAGGGCTGCTCTGAATCAATGAAGCCGTTCGCTGCCCGTACCATCGACATGGCGGCATCCAGGCCGTCGTGGAGCCTGTGGTCGCGCATCGCGGCCTCGTAGGAAACGAGCGCCGAGTCGACGACCGAATCCAACTCGGTGTCTCCGGACCGGGTCACGACCCCGTCCCGATATTTGCGCGACATGCTGATCGTTCGGTTCAGCAGATTGCCCAGATCGTTGGCCAGGTCAGAGTTGTACCTCTCGTCGAACTGCTGAAGAAACGCGTCCACAGACGCGAAATTGCGGTCCCGGTCCCAGGGAATCTCGCGCATCAGGAAGTAGCGAAACGCGTCGGGACCGTTGCGCGCGACCAGTTGGTCGAGGTCGAGCAGGGCCGCCTCCGACTTGGAGAGCTTTCCACCGCCGATCTTCACGAAACCATGTCCCCAGACCGTGCCGGGAAGTTCCAAACCGGCCGACATCAGCATGGCCGGCCAGATCACGCAGTGGAACCTCGTGATGTCCTTGCCGATCACGTGCAGGGCGGCGGGCCAGCGGTCAGTGAAACCGGCCTCCGGGTAGCCGATGGCCGAGATGTAGTTGGGCAGGGCATCGAACCACACGTAGACCGTGTGGCCCTCCTCGTCCGGGAACGGAACCCCCCACGGGACGCGCGACCTCGATGCCGAGATGTCCTCCAAACCGCCCTCCAGCAGGCGGAGGATCTCGTTTCGCCGGCTTTCCGGCCGGATGAACTCGGGGTGCGATTCGATGTGCTCGGTCAGCCGATCGCGATAGGCGGAGAGACGGAAGAACCAGTTCTCCTCGTCCGTCCACGTGATCTCGCGGGCCGGGTGAATGGGACAACGTCCGTCCTCCAGTTCCGCCTCGCGCTTGAAGGCCTCGCAGCCAGTGCAGTAGTGGCCCTCGTAGTGACCCCGATAGAGGTCGCCGGTCTCCTGGATTCGCCGGACCAGCGCCTGGACGGCCTGCGTGTGGCGCGGCTCGGTAGTGCGGATGAAGTCATCATGTGAGATGTAGAGACGCTGCCATACATCCTGGAATCGGGCGGCCAGTTCGTCCACCAGCTCCTCGGGAGAACGGTCCTGGGCCGCGGCCTCCTGGGCCACCTTCTGCCCGTGCTCGTCCATTCCGATGACGAAGTGCACGTCCTCGCCCAGCAGGCGACGGAACCGGGCGACCACGTCCGCGCCCACCTTCTCGTAGGCGTGCCCGATGTGGGGCTCGCCGTTGGAGTAGTCGATGGCCGTCGTAAGGTAGTATCGGGACACGGATGGCTGCCTCGGTTGCGGCGGTGAAAGGAAGCTCAGTCGGTCGTATCCGGCGCAGAACGGCCACGAACCTTGCGGGTAGCCACGGTCTCGGCCTTGAGGTCCTGGAGTCCCACCGTACGGGTCTCGCCGTCCTTGCCCCTCAGTGAAATGGTCTCGCCGAACAGGTCCCAGCCCGTGACCTCTTCCGTGCCACGGCTGGTGTCCAGTCGTTTGCCGACTTTCGGAAAGCGCTTTCTGGCCTGCACGTACTGCTCGTGCTCGTAGCGCAGGCAGGACATGAGGCGTCCACAAGCACCCGAAATCTGGGCGGGATTGAGCGAAAGGCCCTGGTCCTTGGCGAGCTGGAGCGTCACCGGCTCGATCTCCGGCAGCCAGAGGCGGCAGCACAACTCACGTCCGCAGCGTCCGATTCCGCCCAGGCGCTTGGCCTCGTCGCGGACTCCGATCTGGCGGAGCTCGATGCGCGTCTTGAACGTCCGGGCCATCTCCTTCACCAGGGTCCGGAAGTCGACGCGCTTCTCGGCGGTGAAATAGATGGTCAGCTTGTTCCGATCCCACTGCCATTCGGCTTCGCTCACCTTCATCTTCAAGCGATGTCTCTGCACGAGAGCCCGGGTGCGGGACCGCACCTCGGCCTCACTGTCGACGAGCTTCAATCTGCGCTCGACGTCGGCAGGCGCGGCCCGCCGCAACACCTTGCGGGCCGGGGGGACCACCGGCCCGTGGTGGGCGTGATCGCAGCCCCCGTCGCAACTATGCGTCTCACCGTCCACGGCGCGCCGAATCCACCCCAGGTCCTGGCCTCGATCGGCCTCGACGATCACGTACTCGTCGGCCTGGAGAGGGACTTCCCCTCGATAGCTGTAGTATTCCGAGCGCACGCCCCGGAACATGACCTGGGCGATCTGGAACACCCTCCTGCTGGCGCTCGCGCTGGAGCCGGACTCGGATATTGGACGCGGGGCCGGGTGGGACGGCACCGGGCGACTGCTTCCGATACGAGAGTCGGATATGGGGCGCGGGGCGGCTCGACGCCAGTCGCCTCCGCGTCCGCTACGCGGCCGACCGCGGTCTTCAGCCATCCGCGCCAGGCTCCTCCCAGGCGCCCATGGCGTAGTACTTCGCGCGCCGCCTCTCGACCAGCTGCTCGGCGCTCAAATTCTCGAGCTCCGTGAGCTGCCTGAGAACGGCTTCGCGCAGGGCTTCCGCCGAGCCCTCGGGGTCGAGGTGCGCTCCGCCATTCGGCTCCACGACGACCTCGTCGATGATTCCCGAGTCGGCCAGGTCCGGTGCGGTCAGCTTGAGGGCCTCGGCCGCGTCGGCGGCCATGTCCCGGGTCTTCCAGAGGATCGCGGCGCAGCCCTCCGGGGAGATCACGGAATAGATCGCGTTGTCCATCATCAGGACCCGGTCGGCAACGGCGATGCCCAACGCGCCTCCGCTTCCACCCTCGCCGATGATGGCCGCGATGATCGGGACTCCGAGTCCCGCCATGACGAACAGGTTGCGGGCAATCGCCTCGGCCTGGCCCCTCTCTTCGGC
>CAYWLF010000042.1:0-12872 GCA_964458875.1 uncultured Gemmatimonadota bacterium | reverse complement strand
GAGCGCCGCCGCGCCCCTCAGGGAAACCTCGTCAGTCCCGTCGCCCGGTGGCCGCCTCGCGGCCGCTGACACCTTCGATCGCGGCCACCGCCGCGCCATATCCCGCCATGATGTCCCGCTCCTCGCCGCCGAGGTACACGCGCCCGAAGCTCCCGAACGCCCGGACGTCGAGGATGTTGATGTGCGCCGCTTTCTCGGCCTCGTTGGCCGCCAGGGCCGCGTATCCCGCCGGCTCGACCTCCAGCACGTACAGCGTCTGCCCCGCGAGCAGCATGTGTCCGAATCGCATCCGGTTCACCAGCTGCACCTGGTGGGCGTCGATGTGCCGTATGATCTGGCTCGAGATCACGCGCGGCTTGATGCGCTCCGACTCCTGGACTTCGAGCGCCTCCAGGATCGCGGCGCCTGCCGCCCGCACCTCCGATTGCTCAGAGTGGTGTACCTCGAGCAGTCCGAACAGGCGCTCGACGACCTGCATTCCGGGACGTACGCTCGTCGCCTTCAAGGCGATATCCGTGATGCGGTTGATCTCGATGCCAGGCGAGATCTCGATCCATAACGAGGCGTCCCCCGGCAGGGGAAGGAACCCACGGGCCACGGTGCCGAGATAGGCAGCGTGCTGTGGCTGCAGGTTGTCGAGAAAGCAGTACGTTCGCAGATCGACGGACATGTCTCTACCTCACGAGTCGGCTTCTTGAGCGATCTTCACACTCGCGCTCGCGCCGATTCGGCTGGCGCCAGCGGCGATCATCTTCTTCGCATCCGCATAGCTCCGGATGCCTCCCGACGCCTTCACACCCATCCCGATTCCCACTACGCGTCGCATCAACGCGACGTCTTCTGCGGTCGCCCCACCCGGGCCGAATCCAGTTGAGGTCTTCACGAAGTCGGCACCGGCGACCTTGGCCAGCTGGCAGGCGGCGACCTTCTCCTCGTCGGTCAGCAGAGCAGCCTCGATGATGACTTTCAGTATCGCCCCACCCGCGTGAACCGCTCGCGCGACGGCCGCGATGTCCCTCTCGACCAACTCGTAGTCGCGGGACCTCAGCCCTCCCACGTTGATCACCATGTCGACCTCGGTGGCGCCGTCCCGCAGCGCCTTCTGAGCTTCGAAGGCCTTGGACTCGGTGGACGTAGCTCCGAGGGGGAATCCGATCACGGTGCATACCAGGACGTCCGTGTCCTTCAACAGGTCTGCGCACAACTTCACGTAGGACGGGTTCACGCACACCGAGGCGAACGAGTGCTTCTTCGCCTCGTAACACAACTGGGCCACCTGGTCCTGCGTGGCGTCAGGTTTCAGCAGCGTGTGGTCGATCATGTGGCTCACGCGACCGTCTGTGGGAGCGATTCCGAGCGTGCTCGCCAACCTGTCGGCCCCGGCACTGACGAAGGGTTGAACCCGGTCGAAGTAGTTGCCCGCCGACAGGTCCACCGCCGACGCCCCGGCATCCTGCTCCCGCCGCACCAGGAGCATCACCTGGTGCGTGACCTGCTCGATGATCTTCTCGAGAGTCTGTTCGTCGAGCTTCATGCTCATCCCTTCAGATACCTGCGCTCGATGTCCATGATCTTGCCGACGCGCCTGGCGTGTCGCCCTCCGCCGTGCGGCGTATCGAGCCACGTATCGACAATCCGTTTCGCCAGTGCTCCGCCGATCAGCCCCGCGCCCAGGGTGAGGACGTTGGCCCCGTTGTGCTCGCGGCTGTTCGCGGCCGTGGCCTCGTCATAGCACATGGCAGCCCGTACCCCGGGTACCTTGTTCGCTGCCATGCAGGACCCGATCCCGGCCCCGTCCACGATGATCGCCTCGGTCGCCTGGCCCTGGGCAACAAGGCGAGCGGCGGCCAGCGCGAAGTCCGGATAGTCGACGGCCCCCTTGCCGTGCGTCCCGCAGTCGACCACCGAGAACCCCCGCTCCCTGAGGTGGCTTGCCAGGGCCTCCTTCATCTCGAATCCGCCATGATCGGCGGCCAGCGCAATGCCTCGATCGCCGTCCCCCGAGTAGGTCTCGGCCGGTCCCTCTCCTCTGACCAGGGTCACCCCTCGTTCGAGCGCCGCCTGCCGCGCCAGAGGCGTCACGATGGCTTCATCGGCGACACGCAGATCACACCCTGGAGTCACGTCCTCGATGTCCTTCTCCGTGACCAGGCGACTGTCGTTCATCGGTCGAACGTCCGAAGCAGCCTGCACTGTTCGGAGCACGACCCGGCGAACCATCTCGCGCACTGACCGCTCGTCGTTCACCACGCCCTCCACCAGGCGTCGTCTCCGCCCAAGGCCTCAGCGGCCCCTGAGTCCGTGGCTCCGGCCGCGGCCCCACTCGACACGGTCTGCGCCCGCCGGGTGATCCCAGCCAGGGGCGATCGCCTGTCCGCGGGGCGGTATACTTCTGCTGCTCCCGCCTCGGCTCCGAGGAAGTTCACCAGCAGGCGGATCTGCGACACGGAATCATCGAACGGGCTGATCGAGGCCGAGACCCGGGCCTGCATGACGCCTCCCTGAAGGACCGAGAGGACATGAGCTGCCAGCGCACGCCGGTCGGTTTGGGGGGGCAAACGGTCACCCGCCGCTTCCAGCCAATCCTCTACCTTGTCCGTCCACGACTCGAAGTACGTGGCCACCAGGTGGCAGGCCTCGGGAAGCCGGCCCGCAATCTCGAGAGAGAGATCACCCACGGGACAGCCGCGCGAAAACTCCGATACCAGGAGGCGACCCCTGTACAACTCCAGGAGCGCGAAGACCTTCTCGATCGGATCGTCTGCGGCCCGGTCGGCCGCTCCGAGAAGAGCAGGCTCCAGCACCTCGACGTACTTCTCCAGCACGGCGACGAGCAGGGCCTCCTTACTGGGAAAGAAATGGTACAGGCTACCGCTGTTGACGTCCGCCTCGCGGAGAATGGCAGCGACGGCCGTGCCCTCGAAACCCAGGGTCTCGAACAGGCGCGCGGCGACGCTGAGAATCCGATTCCTCGTGTCACTGGCCATAGTCTTGATTAAACATTCAACGAAATACGAGGTCCTGTCAAGACCTGCGTAGTGACGATCCGGATCACAGGCCGGAATCGCCCTGAGACGGCTTGCAAGAATTTGAGTATACGATCAACCAGTTGACATCAGCCGGAGAAAGTCGTGGACGCTGTCCGTAGACCGACGCGCCACCATCGAATATTGAACGATCGCTCAATGATCTGTTTGGTCGAGTACGGCGATAGGCCGGATCTCGGAGGCTGGCCGGGGCATGTCGGCTCGGCGCATCTTTGACCGGGAAAGTATCTACTGCTGGGGGAGCCCATGTGCTCGTCGTCCATGCCAACGCTGCTGCTGTGCGTGATGCTGGTCCTTCAGACTGCGTGCGTATCCGAGGGCGGGACACCGCGTGTCCAGGAGCATGCGGCTGGCGGCATCACGATCGCCTCGGATCACGGGGCGCTGGTGAGGGGATTCGAATGGGCGAGGGAGGCTGCTCTCGCCTACGTCAGGGAGGGCGATCCGGTGGGCCAGTGGTTTGAGGCCGCACTCCCCGGTCGAGAGGCTTTCTGCATGCGGGACGTTTCGCACCAGGCGGAGGGTGCGCTGGCCCTCGGACTCTACGACCACATGCTGAACATGATGCAGAAGTTCGCGGCGAGCATCGCGTCGACCAGGGATTGGTGCGGCTATTGGGAGATCGACCGCTACGACAGGCCGGCGCCGGTGGACTACCGTAGCGACGAGGACTTCTGGTACAACCTCCCGGCGAACTTCGACGTGGTGCAGGCGAGCGCCCGAGCCTGGGAGTGGACAGGAGACAGCGCGTGGCTCGTAAATCCATCCCTGGCCGAGTTCTATCGACGCAGTCTCGGTGACTATGTCGAGCGCTGGGACGCGAATCGCGACGGGATCGTGGACAGTCCTGAGTCAGCCGGGATCCGTGGCATCCCCACCTATTGGGAGGGTGAGGGGCCCCGGGCGGCTACGGGTGGCGACCTCGTGGCCGCCCAATATGCGGCCAACCGGGCGTACGCGCGGATGCTCAGGGCGCGGGGCCACCCGCGTGACAGAGAGGGTGCGCAGGCATTCGAGGAAGAAGCAGACCGTTTGCGCCGCCTGTACAACGACCGCTGGTGGAGCGACGAGCTGGGCCGATTCTATGCCGCTATCCTGCCGGACGGTTCGTTCGACACCACCCACATTCCGTCTATGCAGGTCTTTCCGCTGTATTTCGCGATCGTCGAACCGGAGCGCGCAGACCGGCTGTTCGAGGACCTGGCACCCGGTGTGAACGTCGAGGACAACTCGTACTTCGCCGAGGTTCACTACCGATACGGACTCGAAGCGAGAGCCTTCGAGTTCCTCCTCGCCCAGATGGATCCCGGGCTCGAGCGCCGGGAGTATCCCGAGAACCCATTCACGGCGGTGGGTGGCGTGGTTCGGTGGCTCGCGGGTGTCCGGCCCCTGGCGTCCGAGTCGCTGGTGGAAACCCGGTCTCGGCTCCCGGGCGAGGTGGGGTGGCTCGAGCTTTCCGATGTTCCGGTCCTCGACGGATCGCTCCGTCTGCGGCACGAAGGGCGCGCATCGACCCTCCTGACACACCTGTCCGGTGATTGGGGACGCTGGCGCGCGGTGTTCGCGGGTCAGCGCGATACCCTGTTCGTCGACGGAGAGCCGATCGCCGCGAGCCAGCGAAGCACGACGGCCGGCGGCATGGAAAGCTTCGTAGTACTGGAACTGCGCGGCGGAGAGACCCGGACCGTCACGGTCTCCAGGGGCGGATAGTACGGGGTCAGAACAGCTCGGTCTGGGTCTGCATCGGTTCCATGCACAGGGGGTCATCGTTGGCCACGTAGTTCACGCGAGTGGTCACCGGGTGGAACTGGATGTCGTCCGCGTCACGCGGCCGCAGGAGCGGTTCGAGTTCCCAGGGGATCGTGTCGGGATCCATCCAGAGGTCGAAATGGTCGGGATCCACGATCACGGGCATTCGATCATGCAGGTCGCACAGCGCCTCGTTCGCCTCGGAAGTCAGGATCACGCAGCTCTCGACCGTGTTTCCGTCCGGCGCCTTCCACCGGTCCCACAATCCCGCGAAGCCGAACGGTCGTCGATCGGACAGCCCGATCCAGTACGGTTGCTTTCGCCTGCCGGCCGCCTGCCACTCGTAGAAACCGTCTGCCACGACCAGGCAACGGCGTTCCCGGTACGAATCCCGGAACGACGGTTTCTCTGCTACGGTCTCGGATCGGGCGTTGATCAACGGCTGCCCGGTGCCAATTTCTCTGGCCCAGTGAGGGACGAGACCCCAGCGCATCCGGGCCGCTTCGCGGGGGACGGGGGATCCGGCAGGAGCCAGGTGCAGTCCGGGGTGCTCCCGGAGGCCGGGAGGCGCCCGCACCACGTCCACTTCCTGCGTAGGCGCGATGTTGAATCGAGGCTCTACGGCAGGGGTTTCGTCGAGGCGGAACAGCGCCGCCCATTCACTGGCCGGAGTGGCGAGTGTAAACCGACCGCACATACCGACAAACATACTCCTCCCGGCGGCGGCGCGCGAAAAAACTCCACGGAACCTCAATCGGGAACCACGACCGCCCCGTAGGGTTTGTAGAGATGACGAGGATGGATTAACTTTCGAGGTACCGGAGTCCAACGGGAGATCGAGGCTCGATCGGATAGCAGTCGTTGAAGCGAACCCGGGAGTCGCAGGATGAGTGAAAGAGCCGGTATGGAGAAGCGGTATAGGGCGGCGCTCGCAGCGGGCCTGGTCGTCGTGGTTGCCCTGCAGGCAGCCCTGTTCGCCTGGGGTGGGGCCGATGACGTGGACGGGGAGCGGGCCGAGCGATCGGTTGCCCAACTCATCGACATGCCGGAGAACGATGCGCCGCTGGCGGACGTAGCCGAAGTCCTCACTCCCGAGCCCGAGGAGGAAGCGGCGCCGAAGCGGGCCGATGTCATGACCATGGCCGCCATCCCGTCGATTCCCAAGCTCAGAGCCGCGATGGCGAACGCCGTGCAACCGGTGATGTTCATGGAGAACCTGGACGAACCGGACGCGGAGGAGAACCCGGCGGTTACCTACGCCTCGGTCTCCCACTTCGTCGCTGAGGGTTCCGAGAACGCGCAGCCGCTTCGTCCGATCGACGATCGGCCCGCTGCTATCCTCGCGATGGTTGGTAACAGGGGTCGAGGCATCGGGGCGGACGGTCCGCACTGTTTGCCGGGTGAAGGTCGGCCGAGGATGTTCACCCGGAGCCAGGTGGTATCCGGGGTCCCGTCGATGCTCCGGCCACGCATGTAACGGGCGAGGTCGGACGGCCACGGTCTCGTGGCTTGTAGCGGGAATTGAGGGGCCGGCTGGTGCCGGCCCTTTTTCTATGGCTGTACCTGGTCTTCCGCCGATTCCGGCTTCGCGCCGGCGGGAGCCGTGTCCTGCGCGGCGCCCTCGGGCTCCGCGTCATCCTGGCCAACCAGTCCGCGCAATGCGTCGAGCCCACGTTCCCGGACTTCTGCCTCTCCCGACTCGCGAGCGCGGTCCGCTGCCTCTTCGAGCACGCTGCGGGACGATTCCTGCATGGCATCCGGATCCAGCTCGATGCGTGGATCCGAGGCCTGGCCGGTAAGTCTCATGGCAAGCTCCAGGGCGCCGCCGGCACGCATGTAGCGGTCGATCACCTCCCCTGCGGCTCCCACAGCCGACGTAGCCGCGCGGGCCAGTGTCGAATCGGGCCGCACGAGCGCGCCAAGATCCAGGGCGCCCCCGAAACCGAGGGCTCCCTGCAGCTCCGCGACCAGCTCCGAGCCGCTGAAGTCGCTCCCGTCCAGCACTATCAGTCCTTCCTGGATCAGGAATGGGGACACCCAGCGGTCGAATCGGAGATCCCGGACGCCCTCCAGTCGAAGAAACCGCAGCAGCCCGTCTGTAAGCGAGTTGGAGGCAATGCGGCCATCCAGGATCTCGAACCGACCACTGCCGATCAGCGTCCGGGTGACCGGCAGGACCAGCGAGTCCAGCCCACCCTCAAGCGCGAGGTCCATGGTGAGCGTTCCGGAGATCAACTCGCCGAGCGGAGAATTCTGGGCCAGGTACTGCTCCGCGCGCACTCCCTCGATCGACACGTCCAGCCGGAACGGCTCCGATTCCACATCTCCCAGCCTGAGCGTTCCGCGCGCCGAACCGGTGCCTCCGTACGCTGAGAAGCGGGACTCTGCGAGGTCGACCCGGTCCCGCTCCAGTAGAACCATCCCCTCCACCCCCGAGAGCCGATAGGGAAGTCGGACTACCGAGTCCACCTGCAAGGCCACCCGACCCGTGATTGGAAGCGGGCCCGGGCGACGGAACTCGCGCTCGGCCGCCCACTCTTCCGGCGCACGTCCACGCAGCAGCCGGTCGGCGAGGCGGGCCCAGGCGATGCGGCCATACCCGATCTCTTGCTGGGAAGTGCCGAGGAGCGCATCGAAATCGAGCGCCGGTCCACGTACCGACGCGTCGAGCACCGGCGTTCGTGGTTGTGGAGCTAGCCGACCCAGGAGGTCAGTGATCGTGCCGGATGTCTGAAGTCGATCGCCGGCCGCGACCAACGTAACGTCGCTCCACCGGGCGCCAGTTCCTTCGAGGCTGACCACGGCGGACGGGACCTCAACGGGCCTGGCCAGCGATCCACCGGTAACCTCCAGGCCTTCGAATCCGAGTTCCCCGGCGAGGCGGGTGGCAGACGGCCGTCCGATAGCGCCATCAGCGGTGACATTCCAGCGAACGGTTCCACGCGACGCGGAGGGGCGATCGGGGTCGGCGGGTGCGATGGCGCTGGCCACCTTGCCCGCGTCCGCCCGTCCCGCGATAGCAGCCTCGAACGCCATGGTCGAGTCGAGTGCCAGGGTGCCCGTTCCGGAAATCTCGCCGCCTGGGAGTCGCGCCCGCACCCCCGAGAACTGGGCATAGTCACCGGAGACCCTGATATCGGCGTCCAGCGATTCGAGCAGCGGTCCGTCGGTGCCACTGCTGACGCCACCGCGGCGCAACGTGACGATCCCGTCGACGACCGGGAACTCGCCGGGCCCGAGAGTGCCGCTCACCGTCAGGTCCACACCGAGGTCTCCCCACACGTCCAGGGGGACCGTCGCACGAAGTGAATCAGGAAGGGCCGAAATCAGCCGTGAGAGGTCTACATCGTCGCCCCGCACGGCGAGGTCGAGGAGTCGGTGCGGCGACGTCAGCGAGTCAACTCTACCGCTCACGTCTACGGTCAGCCCGTTGATCGTCGATCGCCCCGACGCGATCTCGATCCACTTCATCTTCGGTCCCGCGGTGGCTCGCAGCTCGGCCTCGATTCGCAGACCGCTCAGACCGCGAGGCCAGGCCGGGGGATACTCAAAACGCAGACTGTCCACGCCGGAATCGAGATCGAGTGTCAGCTGGCCGTCGCCGTCTCGCTGCACCCGGCCCTCGAGCCGCAGGCCGTCCGCCTGCAGCGTCCTTCCGCTGACGGCGTCCCGGTATCCGAGCCGTCCGTCCACCAGCTCGATACCGCGGACCTCCAGCGCCAAAGGGGTATCGGCCGTGTCCTGGCCCTCCCGAGAGGCGGGGATGAAGTCCCCGAAATTGGTTCTCCCCTGGTCGTCCACCTGCAGCAGGACACGCGGACCCACAGCCTGGACCCGATCGACTTCGAGGCGACGACCCAGTAGTGGGAGCAGCCGCGGGCGCAGATTGAGCTCGTCCACCGTAGCCAGGGGCACTCCCTCAAAATCCGGGAGGTTCTCGATCCTGAGGCGAAGAAGCCGTACCTCGGGTCGAGGGAAGATCTTCAGGTCGGCGGAGCCGATGGAGACCCGGCGGTTTAGGGCGGACGAAATGTGCGGTTCGGCCCGGTCCGCGAGAGAGGCCGGGTCGACGATCGTCCGGAAGATGACGATCAGCGCCAGGTAGGCGACGAGCGCTACGGCGACGAGACCTGCCGTCAGAAGTCCTAACCTGCGCGGCCAGCGGCGTTTATCGGTGCTCATTGCGTTCCTCTGGATGCGACGCGTCCCGCGGCGACCTCCACCCGGGAACCCGAATCGGTGGTAATGACGTTCCCCTGTGGCCAGAACGGAGCGTCGAGTGTCATTCCGTAGTACGGCGAAGGAAGGTCCCGCGTTCCGGCCGGCCGCCAGGATCCCTGTTGGTACGCGCTTGCCGCAGCGGGCGGTGGCAACATACCGTCTGACGGATGCGGTTTCCACGAGGTACCTGAAAGCGGAGCGATGAGCATTCCGGCCGAACAGCGACAGAGGGAATTCGAGAGCGAGGCGCTCGTCCACCTCGATGCACTGTACGGCCTGGCCCTTCGCCTGTCTGGTGGTGACGAGCCGCGCGCGGAGGACCTCGTGCAGGAGGCCGTCCTCAAGGCGTACCGTGCGTGGGATCGTTTCGAGGCCGGCACCAACTGCCGCGCCTGGTTGATGACGATCCTGCGGAACACCTTCATCAATCAGTTCCGCCAACAGAAGTCCCGCCCTACTCCGGTCGAGTTCGATCAGGTAGCCGAGAGACCGTCGTCGGATGCGCTGTATGAGGCAGATCCGGAAGGCCACATCTTCGACCGCATCATCGACGACCAGGTGATTGCCGCCATCGACGAGTTGCCCGACGAGTTCCGGGTCGCCGTCGTCCTCTCCGACCTCGAGGGATTGAGCTACCAGGAGGTCGCTGAGCTCATGGGCATTCCGGTGGGCACCGTGAAATCGCGCCTGTTCAGGGCCCGGAAGCGCTTGCAGGAGCGCCTGTACGACTACGCCGTCGAGATGGGATACCTGAAATGAGTGAATGTGGGACGCACCCGGAAAGCGGAAGCAGGTCGGGCGACCACGAACTGACGTGCGAGCAATCGCTTGCCCGGGTGTACGAATACCTGGACGGAGAGCTGGACGCCGGCGATCAAGAGGCCGTCAGGCGCCACCTCGAGAAATGTCGTAATTGCTATCCGCATTTCGACTTCGAGAGGCTCTTCCTCGACTACGTCCATGAGCTCGGGGCCGCCGAGGAAACGAGGCCGGGGCTCGAGGATCGAGTCCGGGAGATGTTGGCTGCTGAGACGCCCTGACCCCGCATACGTTGCTGACGTGCCCCTCTGGCAGTACCCTCATGCACCCGCGGTCCGGCCGGAAGTCCGTGGCCTCGCAGCCCGCCCGCCCGACCCCGTGGGATGACCATAACCCCGCCGTATGAGACATGACCGTCAACAGACGATGAACACCAGAATGCGCGACCTGATCGACAGGCTCCTGGACGCCCGCGGACCCTCAGGATACGAAACGCTCGCTGCAGCCGTATGGCGAGACGAAGCGGCGACTTTCGCCGACGAGACCTGGGGCGACGTCCACGGAAACAGTTTCGCCGCCATCAATCCAGCGGCCTCTCCCACCGTGATGCTTGCCGGACATATCGACGAAATTGGCCTCATGGTCAACCACATCGATGACGAGGGATATCTGTGGGTGCGCAGCGTCGGCGGCTGGGATGCCCAGGTTCTCGTAGGCCAGCGGGTGGAGATTCTCGCCGAATCGGGCATGGTAGCCGGAGTCGTCGGTCGTCGGGCGATTCACTTGATCCGGGGTGATGACGGCGACAAGGCGGTCAAGCTCAAGGACCTGTGGGTAGACATCGGGGCGACGAGCGGGGACGAAGCGAAGGCGAGAGTCGCGATCGGGGACGTGGCCGTGATCCAATCCGACGCCCTGGATCTTACCGACGATCTTCTTGCGGCGCGGTCGATCGACGACCGGGTCGGTGCCGTGGTCGTGCTGGAGGCGCTTCGCCGGGCCCGAGACAAGGGGTGTTCGGCGCATGCCGTGGCGGCGGCTACCGTGCAGGAGGAAATCGGATACATGGCGGCGGGAGGCGCGCGAACCGGATCCTACGGCCTGGATCCGGACATCGGGATCGTCGTGGACGTCACTCACGCCACCGACCATCCGAGTGTGGACAAGAAGGAGCACGGAGACATCCGGCTCGGTGGTGGGCCGGTCCTGGCCCGCGGAGCGGCGATCAACCCGGTCGTATTCGGTCGCCTGGCCGGTGCCGCAGAGGCTGCCGGGTTTGACGTGCAGATCCAGGCGATCCCGGCGATGACGGGCACTGATGCCGATGCGATTCGCATGGCCCGGGCTGGCGTGGCGACCGGCCTCGTATCCATTCCGAACCGGTATATGCACTCTCCCAACCAGCTAGTCAGCCGGCAGGACCTGGACCAGGCCGCGGAGGTCATCGCTGATTTCCTGGTCGGATTGTCGGATGGCGACAGCTTCCTTCCAGGCTGACCGCGCGTCGGCGCGGCGGAGGGGTGAGGAACCGTGAACGGTGGCCGCGTCGGACCTCCGAGGGACCACAGCCGGGCCGTGGAGGACTACCTCAAGGCCATCTTCAAGCTCCAGGCCGAGAGCTTGCAGGTTTCCACCACGTCGCTCGCCGGTGAGCTGGATCGGTCCGCGGCTTCGGTGACCAACATGGTGAAGGGGTTGGCCGAGCAGGGGCTCCTCGAGCATGAGCCCTACCACGGAGTGCGCCTGACTCCGCAGGGAGAATCGGCGGCGTTGCGGATCATAAGGCGGCACCGTGTGATCGAAACGTACCTGATCGAGCGGTTGGGCTACACATGGGACGGCGTGCACGACGAGGCGGACAGGCTCGAGCACGCCGCATCCGACGAGTTGATCGACCGGATGGCAGGGGCATTGGGCGATCCAGACGAAGATCCCCACGGGGCACCGATCCCGTCTTCGGACGGTGTGATCGTAAACAGGGATCTCGTCACTCTCACGCAGCTTCCGACGGGCGCGGCTGCCGTGGTACGCGAGGTCTCGGACGAGGACTCGGGGCGCTTGCGCGAGCTTGCCGCCGCCGGTTTCTTGCTCGGTACGAGCGTCGTGGTGACGCACCGGTCACCGAACGGAGACGTCGTGGTTCGGGTAGCGGGCGAAGACCAGGAGTTGAGTGCAGCGACTGCCGGACTGATCCGGCTCGAACGAAGCGATACACCACGAGTGGGCGAAAGCGATGACAGCGATAAAGGCCGATAACGACACGTGGACCGCGGAACTCGGGGACCTGGGGCGCGAGGGAATGCGCACCGTCGTCTTCTTCTGCTCGAGCAACGGACAGAGGCCCTACCGGGTTGCCGAGGTACCGGCAGAGCGGTTCGCCTCACAGGACGACCTCGAGCGCCTGGCGGAACACGAGCTCCGTGAGATCTTCTCGGCGACCACTTCGATGGGTGCCCCACGAAGCTACGGTTGATCCCTCTGTGGGCTACGTAGACCTCCACCTTCACTCGACCGCCTCGGACGGCGTCGTCTCGCCCACCGAGATCGCCCGCGAGGTCGCCTCGCGCGGACTTCGCGGCTTCTCTCTGACCGACCACGACACCGTGGACGGTGTGGAAGAGGCCGCCGCCGAGGCCGACCGCCTCGGTCTCGAGTTCCTGGTCGGCGCCGAGTTGTCGGCAAACGCGCCGGGCCAGTCGATCCACATCCTCGCATACGGCTTCGACGTCACGCATCCGGGTATGCGCGCCTTCTTCCGGGACTTCCGCGCGGATCGACTCCGCCGGGTCGACGAGATCGTCGCCCTGCTGCAGGCCCTGGGCATCGGTCTGACCCTGGATGACGTGATGGACGAGGCCGCTGGAGGAGTTCCGACGCGGGCGCACGTGGGCCGGGCCCTGGTGAACGGTGGCTGGGTGCGGGACGATCACGAGGCCTTCAATCGCTACATTGCACGCGGGAAGCCGGCATTCGTGGAGAAGAAGCCGACACCGCCGGAGCTGGTGTGTGACTTGGTGCGCAGCGCCGGCGGAGTGACCCTGCTCGCGCACCCGGGCCGGGACTACACGCAGGCGCAGCTCGCTCGTTGGATGGACG
>CAYWLF010000041.1:0-13339 GCA_964458875.1 uncultured Gemmatimonadota bacterium | reverse complement strand
TGATCGAGCCGGCGGCGATCTGGAGCTGCCGCGAGTACAGGCTCGACAGGTCCGTGCCCGAACCCGACACGTACCGGTACTTGCCTCGGGCCAGGCTCAGGGCGCCGAAGGCGGTCAGGTCGCCCTGCGCCCGGTTCATCTGAACGTCCAGTGTCCCCGCCAGCTCGACTTCGAGTGCCTGCGAACGCAACCAGAAGTTGGGCCCAATGCTGATCTGGGCGTCCATGCGCAGATTCTGCATGAACGGGTTTTGGGCCCTCTCGAACAACCGCTGCTCCATGGCCAGGGTCGTGTCGATCAGCGCCGTGACCATCGGGTCCGTAAGATCCACCGCCTGTTGCATCCGCATGAACCGTTCGGCGCGTACCTGGCCCTCGGAGATTCGAAATGCCCCGGTCAGCAAGGGAGAGCTGTACGAGCCGCCGAGGTGACCTTCCCCGTCGAGATAGAACTTCGCCATCCGCCGATCCATGGCCCGGAGGCGATCCATGGTGATGGTCAGGTCGAAACCGAGGTCCTTGGGTTCACGCGTGTCGATCGCGCCGCGGAGGGTGGCCGTGCCTCCTGCCGAAGACGTGAGCCTCCCGGACTCGAGAAGGGCCCTCGTCCCCTGGAACGTCAGCGAAGCCGCTACGTCCTCGAACCGTATGCCCAGGTAGGGCACCGTAGCCCCGGCTTCGAGCAAAGTAGCGGCCCCCTCCAGGCTCAGGGCGTCCGGTTCGCCCGAGAACTCGATGCGCCCGACTCCATAGCCCTCCACGTCCTGGAGGCTGGCGAAGGCCAGTTCGAGGGGCTCCATGGGCAAGCTGTCAGCCTCGACCACCATGCGAAGTGGATTGGGCGCAAGCCGGCTTTCTCTGGTCCTGAGCGCCAGATCGGTAAGGATCGACCCGTCGAGCCGGCCGAGGAGCGTCCCGTTCTCGTGCAGGCTGACTCCCATGGTCATCCGACCGTCGGTGTAGTCGGCGTCGCCCTCGAGTCGTTGATACTCGAAGCCGTGGACGCCCGGATTCGACACCTCGAACGTCAGGTCCCACACCGGATCATCCGCGGTTCCCGTCAGGCGTCCGTCGGCGTCCAGGAGCCCCTGGTACTCGAGCGCCTCGTCCGGAATGCGAAACACGCTCTGCAGGTCGAAGCCCCGGATCTCGAGAGCGAGGTTCGCGGGGCCGCTATCCGGAACGACCCCCTCGAGGCGCAGGCCGATTCCGTCCTCGCCCCGGAAATAGAGACCGGTAGAAGCGAAGCCCGCGGCGCCCCAGGCGATCTCGGCGGTCCCGTCCAACGTCATGCGCTGGGGTCCTACCATCGCGGTGAACCGTTCCAGTCCGATCCGTGTCTCGGCGTCGGTCCACCGGATTCGCGCCCGGGTGTCGAATTCGATGCTGGAATCGCGCCGTGCGTAGAGATCCACTTCGTTGAGAGTGGAATCCCGTCGCGCCCACAGCACTTCGACGCTGTCGAGCGTGGTACCGGCAGCGGCGAGGTGCCAAACGGTGGCGCTCGCAACCAGTTGATCCAGTACCCTGGGGTCCTCGATGTCGACGGTCAGCATGACCGAGTCGGCCTCCACCGAGCCATAGCTGACGTCCCGCCCGTGCAGTCGTCCCCCGAACGTGAAGTCCAGGAGGTTGCCGGACAGCACGCCGAAACCCTGGATGGACCCGGCAAGCGTGTCGGCCGGCTCACCACCCACCTGGGCGGGCGCCCCCGGTTCGGCGCCTTCACCGCCGGGAAACGCGGCGAACAGACCCTCGAGGCTGGTGTCCTGGCGGGCCGGATTTCGTCCCGGCACGAGCCACCGATTCCACGACGCCAGGTTCGGAGCGAAGACGTCCAGGATCAACGCCCCCCTCGTGTCCTCGGAGAGTCCGAACGTGCCTCTGCCCCTGACCCGCCCGGCGTCCGTCTCGATGGCAAACGTATCCGCCACCGCCAGCCCGTCGGAGACGGTGAAGCGGAGGAGACTGGAGTCGACCCGCGCACCCTCGATGAGCGACCGCAGGATGGTCAGGTCGAAGGTGGCTTCCAGGGTGGCCGGGTCCGTCCCAACACCCAGTACCCGGCCCTCGACGGCCAGCCGGGTGGATGGGGCCTGCTCCACCCATTGCCGGAGTTGCAGGTCACGGGCGGTCAGCCGCGCATCGTAGCGCCTCTCCTCCGCCATCAGATCGAAGCGACCGTCGAAATTGACCAGCCCGCGCGGAGTCCGCAGATCCGCGATCACCCGCAGGTCGGAGAACAGGCCGCGGGCGGATACCGGTCCTCGGACATCTCCCACCAGCTCCACGTCGGGCGACGCATACGGTTGCAGGGCGGCCAGTGACAGGGGGTCGGCGATGAACTCGACCGTAACGCCGGGCTCGTCACCCAGGACCACGCTGCCGTCCCCCGTCACGTGCGAACCCTGTCCCGATGGCAACTGATGTACCAGGTCCGTGTCGAAATCGAACCACTGACCGACGGTGCCCGTAAGGGTGGTGCGGCCGTCGAGCCTGCCACGCAGAAGGTGAGTGATGCCGACGATAGCCGTCCACCGGGGCTCGAACGACAGGAAGGTCAGTTCGAGGTCTTCCATGTCGCGCGGTTCCACTATGGAGAGCCCACCGGAGGCCGTGACGAACGATGGATTCACCGCCTCGTCCAGGTCCGTCAGCGTCAGATCCGCCCGGATCTGCATCAGGTCCAGAGGGCCCGTTCCGGTGACCGCCCCCGTGATGTAGCCCTCGATCAACGAGTCGCGCTCCAGGACTTCATCCACCAGTCCGAGGCGAAGCGGCTGCAGAAGGAGGTCGAGGCTCTCGAAGCGCGGGGTGTTCTCGAGGGCCAGAACGAAAGACCCACGGGCCCTGGAGTCGCCTGACCTGGCATCGGCAGCCGAGACGTCGACGACGATTACCTCGCCTCTCGTCCACAGGTCGATCCGGGCGGGCCCATTTCCGCGCCGCGGCATGGGAACCGGCAGCCAGCTGAGATCCCCGAATGCTATGGGATCGGCGTCGAGCCCGAAGCGGAATTGTTCCGGATCCGAGGGCACGACCCATCCCGAGCCCCCCAGCACCGATTCCTCGGTCTCCAGCGCTCCGATCTCTATCGCGATCGTGTCCCGGAAGGTGGCACTTCCGTCAAACCGACGGACGTTGAGCGTCTGGGTCACCACGGAGGCAGCGGTCGCGAGCCCGGTGGCCTCGATACGGAGCGGCCGAACCGGGTCTACGATGCGCAGCAGCGGGAAGCCACCTGAGAGGGAGTCCAGTCGGATCTCCCGTACCCATCGACCAGGGCCGGCCCGCACCACGCGCCACAGCTTGTCCCCGCGCAGCCCCTGGGCGACCAGCGAGTCCCGGTCCGCTCCGCGGCGGTCGGCCGCCCACGGGGTGGTGACGAGGAGACTTCCTCGTCGGATGTTGAGGTCTGTGAGGAGCACCCTGGTCCGGCTGGGCCCACGGGTCGAGTCGGGAACCTGCGCGGAATCCGGGAGCGACTCCAGCTGCGACGGATCGTCTCCGAACAGGCGATCGAAGTTCCACACTCGGTCCGGCGCCTGAATCAGCGATACGCGCGCGTGCTCGGCGGTGACGTTGTTGAACCGATAGGTCCCGATGAGAAAGCCGAGCGGGTTATAGCTCAAGCGTACGCTGTCGAGTGATACGAATGGAGTGCCATCCGACTCGAGGAACTCGAAGTGCGCCAGGTGAACCCGGGTCAGCATGTTGCCGCCGAGAATCGGTCCGACCCGCACGTCTCCGTTGACCACGTCCGACAGGAGGTTCTCGATCTGCGTCGCCACTACGGCGCGGCCCACCACCGTCTGGCTCAGCAAGAGGATGGCTCCGGCAGCCGTCAGGCTCGTGAGGCCGATCAACACGGCCGCTGAACGCCCGAGGACCTTGATCAGATGCCACCACCGCCGGGGCATGCCAAACGGACCCCTCAGCCCGTGTTTCCCGCTCCGGCGCCGGATCGGCTTCATCGCGTGGGCCACCTCAGAACGCCTCACCGATCGAGAACTGGATGCGCATGCGGCGCCATATCTCGGTCAGAATCGACGGGTCGTCCCACGTAAAGGGATCGTATTCCACGGGATTGGGAACTTCGACGATCGAACCGTCGTCGAGAACGACCACCGCCGGCTTCAGCTTCGGGCCCGTCGGATTGTACCCGATGTCGAGGCGCAGCGGACCGACCGGGCTGCGGAATCGAACGCCCGCCCCCGGAGTCGCGCTCAGTGGCACCCGATCGTCCACGTTCTCCCACACCTGCCCGACGTCCAGGAAGGCCGCCACGGACCACCGCTCACCGGCCCTGAACCGCGCCTCGACGCTCCCCTCGAACACCGAGTTTCCGCCCAATGGACGCTCGTTGTACGTGGTCGGTGGAATGCTGGCGACGCACTCGGGAAGGCTGGCGAACCGGTCGCAGTCGGCTTCTTCCAGGACCAGCACCGTCGGCCCCAGGAGGTTGAGGCCAAAGCCGCGAACGCTTTGCGGTCCACCAGCGAAGAAGCGTTTCTGAGGGTGCACGATGGCCCCCGATGACAGGTTGCCCTCGAACACGTTTCCCGAGTAGGGCAGGATCGCCCCGGCCCGCACATGGGCCCCCATGACCACCGTCTGCGAGACCTGCCGGAAGATCGCGCCGTCAAACGTGCCCCGGGTGTACTGGTAGTCTGAAAACGTGAGATCGCCAGCGTTCTCGAACTCGACGGCGAGGTACCAGCCACGGGTGGCCGCAAACGGGTTGTCCGTTCGATCGTATGTCCACAGGGCGGTGACCGGCGACAGCCAGTTGGCGTCCGAAAGAACCTGAATGTCCTCCGGGTCGCACACCCCGAAGTTGACGCAGAAGTAAATGTCGGCCGACTCCTCGGCGAACGATGTTAGCGCCGGCTGGTACCCCAGGGTGAGTTGCATCCTGCGCTGTAGACGACGGCTGAAATATACCTGGCCACCGACGGCGTTCCTGACGTACAAATCCGGCACGGTCTCGCGTTCACCGAACACGCTCGCCCGCAGGTTGTTGCGTCCGTCCGAAAACACCGGTTGCTCGAAGCCGACTTCGAGCAGGTAGTTGAGCTCCTGATAAACCTCGTTTTCGCTCACGTCGGTGCACGGAAACCGGCCCTGCAGCTCGCTGGCCAGGAGGTTCGACACCCGCCCGGTGAACCTGAGGATTCGGGCGTCCCCGAGGAAGTTCCGATAGACCAGGTTGGCCTGAGCCTGTACGCACTCGTCGGTCTGTATCCCCGCTCCAGTCTGGATGGAGCGCTTGGGCGCCGGCGCGACTTCGACCCGCAAGTCGATCAGGGTATCGGTGTCCGAACGTCGCTCGGACGAGATGTTCGCCCACCGGAGAGCCTGCACACTGTAAAGGCTTCGCTGACTCTCGACGATCCGATCCTCGCTGAACCACTCGCCGGACCGAAATCGAAGCAACTCCCGAATTACCCCGTCTCCGACTTCGCCCGAGCCAACGATCCTGACCTCACCCACCCGCACGCGCGGGCCGGGGACCACCCGGAGGGTCACGTCCGCCTGGAGCGATTCGCTGGGTATGAAGTACTCGCGCAGAACCTGCGCCTGAACGTATCCGTCCTTGCGGAGACGCTCGGCGAGAGCGCGTTCACCTTCGCCGAGCGCGACCAGGTCGAGCGGGTCACCCACCCTCAGCGCAAGATCATCCGCCACGGCTGCCGAATCAAGGAGATCTTCGCCCCCGACGACCTCGAGGTTCCGAATCCGTGTCGGCTCGCCCTCCACGACCTCAAACTGGATGTGCACCTTGTTCTCGTCCCGGGCGACCGTCGTATCCACCGTCGCGGCTCGGAACCCTCGCTGCCGGTAGTACAGTCGGAGGCGCAACACGTCCAGGGGTAGCTCACCCTCGTCGAGGTACTCCCGGATGTGCGCCACTCCCCAATCGGTCAGCGGGCACAGGGGGAGAGGAAAGACGAAGAGGAAGGTGCGACACCGAGTCGCCGCCGTCAGGATGGCGTCTTCCAGATCTCCGTTCGGGAAGGCTGTGTTCCCCTGGAAAGTGATCGTCTTGACCTCGGGGTCGGCGAACGTCTGGCCAGCGGCGTCACTCGAGCCGGTCGCGATCAAAGCGACGCCCACCGCGATCGCGCGCCAGGCCGTTCTCACGTCCGCGAAGTTCCCTTCGCATCGGATCCAAGGCGGTTCATGAGCCACGCACCCAGGCCGATAAACCCGATGCTGAGGACCTGTGCCAGGGACAGGACACCGAAGAACCGGTCGTCCTTGGCCCGGAAGAACTCAACGAACAGGCGCTCGAGCCCGGCGAGCACAAGCCACAGGGAGAACAACCACCCGGCCCGCTTGCCGCGAAACCTCAGTCTCCAAAGGACGAAGAAGATCAGCAGGGAGATCCCCGTCTCGAACAACTGTGTCGGATAGACGGACAGGACCTGGCCGTCGTGGACTTCGGCGGGGATGTCCACGCCGAAACCGCGCCGGAGATTGCCGGCGGTGGACGGCGGCGAGCCCTTCGGAAACGCGATTCCGACCCAACTGTCTGTCGGTCGACCGTAGTCGTCCCCGACCAGGAAGCACCCGACTCGCCCGAGGGCGTAAGACAGGGCGAGTCCCGGCGCCACGACGTCCGCCATTTCGGCGACCGACTGGCCGGCGCGCCGAATCATCCAGATCACGCCCAGCGAACCGCCGATGAAGCCGCCGTACCACACCAGGCCGGACCTGCTGGTGAGCATGCCGATCGGGTCGCGAACGGTGAGGGGCCAGTTCAGAAGGATGTAGTAGAGCTTCGCCCCGAGGATTCCCCCGATGAGGGCTCCGAGAAGAATGTCACCCGCGATCTGCTCGTCCTTGCCCTGCCTCTTCAAGCCAACCCGGATCACCTGGTAACCGGCCAGGAAGGCGATCGCCATCATGACGCCAAACGTCGTGATCGTGAACTGGCCGAGGACCGGCAGGTCGAGCGTGATCAGTTCCGGATACATGTCTTGCTTTCGGTTCGCGTTACGAAAGACCCGGAAACGGCAGTGCCGGATCCGCGTTGAGGTCCAGACCGTGTTTCTGGCCCGCGGCCAGCCGGTACTCGGCGAGCCGGGCGATCATGGCTGCATTGTCGGTAGACAGCCTCGGCGACGGAGCGAACATCTGTCCGGTCGGTCCGATGGCCGCTGCCAGCCTCTCACGGAGCGGGCCGTTTCGAGCTACGCCCCCGCCCAGGAGGACCCGGTGGCACCCGGTGTGCTCGACGGCCCGCAGCGTCTTGGTGACGAGGACGTCCACGACCGCCTCCTGGAACTCCGCAGCCACGTGGGCCCGGGCCTCATCCAGTGTCGCCTCGCCATCCTGCTCGAGTTCCGCGATCAGGAGTGAGGCGGCCGTCTTGAGACCACTGAACGAGAAATCGAAATAGCCGGAGTCATCCGGGCCTTCACGAGTCGAGAGCATCGGACGCGGAAGCCGGTACGTTCCCGCGACTCCCTGCCGGGCCAACTTCTCGATCTGTGGCCCGCCCGGAAAGCCCAGGCCGAGGCGACGAGCCACCTTGTCGAACGCCTCGCCCACCGCGTCGTCCCGAGTACTTCCCAGCAGTCGGTACTCCCCCCAGGCCGGCGAATGCAGAAGCAACGTATGACCGCCGGAGATGAGCAACGCCACGAAAGGAGGGGTCGCTTCCGGAGACTCCAGCGAATTCGCGTACAGGTGGGCCTCCATGTGGTGCACTCCCACCACGGGCAGTCCCAGAGCGTAGGCGAATCCCTTGGCCCAATTCAGACCTACGAGCAGGGCCCCGACGAGCCCGGGGCCCGCGGTGACACCGACCCCGGCCAGGTCCGCGGGCGCAATTCCCGCTTCCTCCAGAGTCCGCGTGACCACCCCGTCGATGTGGACCAGGTGCTGGCGTGCGGCGATCTCCGGCACGACCCCGCCGAATACGGCGTGCGCGTCCTGGGAGAGGATCACGTGTCCGGTGACGCGACCATCAGATACGACGGCTGCGGAGGTCTCATCGCACGACGATTCGATCCCGAGGACGGGCCCGCCCCGGAAGCTCATGTCTCACGACCCTTCCGGTCTGACCGTAACCTCTTCCGGACGCGGCGAAGCCGAGACGAACCCTCCCGAGGTCAGCTCGATCGTCACCGGCGCCAGATGGGGACCCAGGGGCACGGTTTCCACCTGCACGGTCGCCCACGACACCGAGTCGAGTTGTCGTCGGACCGCGGCGGCCGCTCCACGCACCACGACATCCACGGAGTCCGGCTGCAGTCGGACCCGCCCGGCGGCGGCGCCCGTGGCACGAACGGGGACCCGGACCTGGCGCACGACGAGCGAATCCACGGGAACGGTGACCAGGACGCTGGGGGGATCGAGTTCGATTCCGCGCATGCCCGTGGGTACTTCCAGGGGAACGTCCCGCATGACCGCGTGCTGGAGATCCTCAAGCGACGCCCGGCGCGTGGTGATCTGGCGGATCGCCTCGACCTGGGAGGCGCCGCCTCTGACCGTCACGCTGTCGGGCTCCACGAGCAATGGCCGCATGACCGTGTACCCCATGGCCGGCACCGTGACGAGATCGGCTATCACGGGAACTCTCCGCTCCGCCAACTGCTCGAACTGCAACTCGACGGAAGCGGGCACGACCAGCGTGGCGCGCACGCCCAGCTCCCGATCGTACACCACCTGCTCGGCATCCAGATTCACGCGCATCACGGAGCCCGTCACTTCCGGGATGCCGATCCTGACCTCCGGATCGCCGCCGATGAGGGCCAGGAGGTCACGATTCCGACCCTGGAACGTGGTGGCGACTTCGTTGGGCGCGTCGAGGAGGACCCAGGCGGAATCCCGTACATCGATGACGAGCCGGGTCAGCACTTCCTGTGACTGTCGCTCGCCCGCGGTGAGGTCGAGCCAAAGCAGGAACACGATGAAGAACGCCCCGACCTTGTACAGCCAGTGGTCCCGAAAGACAGCCTGCCAGTTCACGACCCGAGCGCCCGGATCACTGGTCAGGATCCCGGCGCTCGTACCACTGGCGCGTCGGGTCCACCCGGTCCACGTCACCCGCCACTCTCACCTCGACGGCACCCCCTTCCCTGAGGCTGTAGCCCGCGGGCGGATACTGGCCGACGATCCTGCCGGGCGCGGAGAGCGCCTGCGGGTCGTAGGTAATAGCCCCGAGCTCGAGGCCGACGCCGGACAACTCTCCCTGAGCGTCGTCCACGTGCCGACCGACCAGATCCGGAACCTGCACCACCGGACGACCCTCGCTGACCACGAGCGTGACCTCGGCTGGAACGGCCAGCTCCGTCCCCGCCTCCGGGCGCGTCTGGATCGCCCTTCCACCGTCGAGCGTGTGCGTGATGCGCTCGAGCGTGACTTCGTACCCCAGGCGCTCGAGCACGATGGCCGCCTGCCGGTCGGAGAGTCCCGATATGTCGGGCAGCACGTGCAGCTCGGGACCCCGGCTCAGAGAAACGTAGATCGGCGCCCCGGGTCGGGAGTATTGTCCCGGGAGCGGATCCTGTGCCAGGACAGCGCCCTCCGGTGCGAGGTGGTGCGTGACACCGGAACGCACCGTGTACTCCAGCCCGAGTCGGTCCAGGAGGCCCTGCGCCTCGTTCTCAGTCAGACCCACGAGCTCGGGCACCTTGACCAGCGACGGGTCCTCCTCGACTCTGCCGCCGGGGAAGACCCATTGGGCAGCAGCCAGATAGCCTCCGCCAAAGAAGGCGGCTACGACGACAGCCGAGATCAGCCACCGCCCCCATCGCCCGCCCCCCGTGCTCACGCCCTCGACCTCCGGTTCCGGCTCCCTGGCGAACAACTCGCTCAGGGTCTGCGTGCGCGGAGGAGCCGCGGCAGCAGCCGTTCCGTCAACCGGACCCTGCTGTCCTGAAACCTCGCCCGACACCTGTTCTCCTGGCGAGGATGCCGGCTTTCGGTCGCCGTTCTTTGCCCCTCGTCCGCCGCCCAACCCGCGGCGCCGCGTGTAACTCATCCTCTAGTTCTCCTTCGTCCGGGCCCTGAGCGACCTGTTAGGAACGTCTCAGTCGGCTCGCGAACGCTCCGTCGGTGTCCCACTTCCATGGCAGTACCCGAAGGTCGCCATTCGTATCCATCGTTTCGTCTCGTACCCACGAAGACTCCGGCGGCTCCCTTCGGAACCCGCCGTGCCTGGCGAGAAAACTGTCGACCTGCTGCTCGTTTTCCTCCGGCTCGAGGGAACAGGTCGCGTACACCAGCAGTCCCCCGGGTTCGACGAGTCCCGCTACCGCGTCCAGCAACTCGCCTTGCAGCGCCACCAGCGACTCGAGCTTGTCCTGGCCGAGGCGCCACCGGGCATCCGGACGTCGGCGCAGCACGCCCGTGCCCGTGCACGGCGCGTCGAGCAGGACGGTTCGCGCACTGCCGATGGCCGGTGAACGCGCGTCCGCTCGCAGTAGGCAGACATCCAGCCCAAGCCTGGCCACTGATTCGCGCAACCGACCCAAGCGACGGCCGCTGACGTCCGCCGCCACGAACGGCCGTGCTCCACGAGTCCGCCAAGCCAGGCCAAGCGTCTTCCCGCCCGGCGCGGAACAGGCATCCAGAACCGGGCCGTCGAAACGATCGCCCACGTAGTCTACCACAGCCGAGGCGGCGGGGTCCTGCACCACGGACGGAAGACTTCGCACCACTTCCTCGGGCCGACCTTCATCGACACGGAAGACTCCCCTCCAGCCCGGCTCAGGCACCAATCGGACCCCATCGACAGGTGTGAGATGGCGATCCGGGTCCGCGTCTCCGTCGAGCACTCGCACGGTGACCGGCGGAGCACGGTTATCATTCTCCACCAGACGACGAACCGAGGCAAGCGGCAAGCGGAACAACCAACGCCGGATCAGCCAGCGAGGGTGTGATCCCCACACCGTCAGATGCCCCTCAGGGTCGTCTTCCGGGTCCGGGAACGCGCCCTCCGGCCGACCTTCTCTCACGGCTCGGCGCAGCACCGCGTTCGCGAGTCCACCGGCCTTCGGTCCCCCGATGCTCTTGAGTCCCCGAACCGTCTGGTCCACGGCCGCATGGTCCGGTACGCGGGTCTCCCGCAACTGGTACAATCCGAGGCGCAGCCACTGGAGCACGCCGGCATCAAGATGGTGAATCGGCCGGTCGAGCAAGAGGCCCAGCTCGGCGTCCAGCCGGGATCGCAAGCGAGTCGTCCCGTACGCCAGCTCGAGGGCCAGGCCGCGGTCGGAGGCCCGGAGATTCGCCAGACGACGAGATGCGGCGTGATCGGCGAATACGCCGCGATCCACGTCGCACAGGATGTAGAAAGCGGCGAGGCGGGGGTCATCCCCCGTTGTCTCCCGGTCCGATTTCAATCCAGCATGCCCGTGGACGGGCTGGAAGGCACGCCCCATTCACGCTTCGGCATGCGACCGGCCAGCCACGCGGCCCGGCCGGCTTCGACCGCCTGGCGCATCGCCTGGGCCATCAGAACTGGATGGTCCGCGGCCGCAAGCGCCGTGTTCATGAGAATTCCGTCCACGCCCAGCTCCATCGTCGCGCAGGCGTCAGAGGCGGTTCCGACCCCCGCGTCCACGATCACCGGGACATCCAACCGGCTCTTGAGAATTCGGATGTTCACGGGGTTGAGCAGCCCGAGCCCGCTACCAATCGGTGACGCCAGCGGCATGACGGCGGCCGCGCCCGCGTCCTGGAGCTTCAGAGCCGTGATCAGGTCGTCGTTGGTATACGGCAGCACCGTAAACCCCTCCGCCACCAGGGTGCGTGTCGCCGCGAGCAACGCTTCCGTATCAGGGAGCAGCGTCTCCTGGTCGCCGATGACCTCCAGCTTCACCCAGTCGCTGAGTCCCGCTTCCCGCCCCAGGCGGGCGTAGCGCACCGCGTCCTCCTCGGTGTAGCACCCCGCCGTGTTCGGAAGCAGGAAGAATTCTTGCGGGTCCAGGTGGTGCAGCAGGCTCTCTTCTTTCGACGCGTCCAGATCGACGCGCCGCACCGCGACGGTGACCATTTGCGTGCCGGACGCCCTGAGGGCCGCGACCGTCTGCTCGGAGTCCCGGTACTTGCCGGTGCCGACGATCAAACGCGACTCGAACGCCCGTCCGCCGATCGTCAGCGGGTCAGGATCCGCCGCCAGCCCTTTAGTAGTGACCGTGTTCATGGTTCGACTCGATGCCCCCGTGTGTGATTCAACCGCCGCCCACGAAGTGGACGATCTCGACGCGATCTCCATCTCGCAGTGCTACGTGCTCGATCTCCGTCCGCCGGATGATTTGCCGGTTGAGCTCGACGACCACCAGCCGGCCGTCCAGCTCCAGGTCTTCCAAGAGTCCGGCCACGGTCCGGCCGTCGCCTACTTCCCTGTCCTTGCCGTTGACTTCTACTCGAAGCATACGCCTCTCGTCCTCCTGTTCGTGCGCTGGCGCCGCGACTACGTCGATGAGCCTGAGGAGCGCATCCACGGGATTCGTCGCCTGCCAGACGGCTCGAATGACTGCGATTCCCGCGGCACCAGCATCGATGACCTGTCGCCCGTTGCCCGGATCGATACCCCCGATCCCCACGACCGGCACGCCCGCCACGGCACACGCGGTGACCAGCGCGAGCCCCCCGGGGACCCGATCCGGGTGCGTGGCCGTGAAGAACACCGACCCGACCACCAGGAAGTCGGCTCCCTCGGCCACCCGTTGCCGGGCCTCGCCGGCCGAGTGAACGGAAGCGCCGATGGGCAGGCGCATTCCAGCGAGCCGGCGAACCGCCTCAACCGGCAGCGCACCCGACCCGAGTTGAACAGCCTGGGCACCCGAGGTAAGAGCTACGTCGACCCGCCCATTGATCACGCACCACGCACCGGCGTCCGCCGCCGCTTTGCCGAGCCGCTTCGCCAACTCGTGATAGTCGCGTCCGGCGATGCGACGGAGCCTCAGATGCAACGCAATCCGGTCCCGGCCGGCCGCGATCAGGTCCGCGGCCGTCGTCTCGAACGCCGGCGCTTCCACCACGGCGTCCGTGGCGACCACGTGCAGGAGCGGCACCTTCACTCGAACGACTGGCCCTCCGCCACGCCCCTTCCGTGGATCCATGCTTCCGACGCCATCCGGGGCCGACCGGCCGGTTTCACCTCGCGGAGGCGGATCGCCCCTGATCCGGTGGCCACGACCAGGCCCTCGTGCGAGTCCGCTGCCAGGACGGTGCCCGGCGGACCCGATTCGCTGGACGAAACCAGTTCCGGGCCGAACACCTGTACGGCCTGCTCTGCGAGGGTCGTCCACGCGCCGGGCCAGGGATCGCACCCACGAATCCACCGATCGAGCTCGGTTGCGGGAAGCCTCCAGTCCAGG
>CAYWLF010000040.1:0-13383 GCA_964458875.1 uncultured Gemmatimonadota bacterium | reverse complement strand
CCGCGTCGGATTCACACCGACTTCCGTGCGCCCGTCCCTGTCAAACTGTTGTCTGGATCTTACGAATCCGTGGTCCGGCGAGGCAAGAGTTTGTGGCTGGCCCTATACACCCTTCGCCGTGAGCCTCGTAGAGAGAAGGGCCGCGCCCCCAAGCGCGAGAGACACCAGGAACCAGATCCACGCACGTCCTCTTCCCGGTTCCTCGAACTCAGCGATGATGGAGACCGTCGTACCGGGGGCCAGATCCGTGGCGGTGAAGCGCCGCATCGGCACGCGCATATCGCTCCCCACGGGAGCCTCGACAAGGCCCTCTGCCCGGACGTCAATACCCTCGCGCGACATGACCAGTAGCTCCATACGCTCCGTCGGGTGATCGACCTGCAGCTGGAACTCGGTGGACGACACGACATACTGGAGTACCACGCGAATACCCTTGGGCGGAAGTGCACCGTTGAACCCGACGGTACCGCTTGAGACGACCAGATCTTCGGCGGGAACGCCTCCCTGCGAGGGGAACACTGCGTGCGCATCGGAGGCCAGTGCCCCGGACCACACGAGAACGGAATCGCCAACGGGAACGAGCGTGCGGTCCGGAAGTCCCTGGACGTCAATGATCTCCTCGACCGCCACACCGGCGATTCCCGGCGTGATGACGACGTGCCGCATGGCCGTCCGAAGAGCTTCGACCGGGCCGGAGACAACGGCGGTATCGAAAACGGCCACCGAGAAATCGCTCAGGTCACCCGGATTCGCCGCATGAATGGGTGGGCCCCAATACAGTACTCCCCCGTAGCGCGCCCCAACGAGAAAGACCGTACCCGACGCTTCCGTCGCCTCGAGAGAGAACTCGAATCTCCCCGACCCGTCCGTAAGCGTGGAGTCCACCAGGACTCCCGTCGCCTCGCCGACACTATGCAGCTCGACCCGGGCACCGCCGATGGGAGTCGAGTCGGTAAGCGCCACGACCCCGTGCAACTCCTGGGCGGAGCCCGGCGTCGCCCATAGCAGCCACATACTCGCCGCACAGAAGCCGGCGAGTTGGCGCCGCAGAACCGTGGCCTGCATCACGGGACGAACCGGCCGAAATCCTCGGGGTCGAGCCTCTTCAGGTAGTCTCTGAGCTTCTCCGGGGGAACCGGCCGATCGTCGGCGGGACTCGAAGTGTCAAAACTCGGAGTCGAGAATCCAGGTTCCAGCGTAGCCCCCTCGACTTCGACTGTCGTACGGTCGAGGAGATCGACGTCCGCGAATATCGGGGCCGAAGCACGTAGAGCCAGCGCCACGCTGTCGCTCGGCCGGGAGTCTATCGAGATCGTCTCCCCGTTTCGCTGAAGCATAAGAGTGGCATAGTACGTGTTGTCGATTACCCTGGTGATAATCACCCGGACCAGCTCGCTGCCCAGGCTGCGCACCACGGTATTGAGAAGATCATGCGTCAGAGGACGGGAGAACTTGATTCCGGCAAGTTCCATCGCAATCGCACTGGCCTCTCCCGGACCGATCCAGATGGGAAGGAGACGATCGCCACCTACCTCCCGGAGAATAACGACGGGGGTGTTGGACGCCTTGTCCAGGCCCAGGCTCGCCACCTCAAGCTCGATCACTTCGCTCCGCCCTCTCCCACATGTATCCGCAGGTCAAGTCCCGAGGTCCCACGACGAGAGGTAGTGCTTCTGCTCGGCGGTGAGAGTGTCTATTTCGATCCCCATCGCCGCCAGCTTCAGACGAGCGATCTCGCGGTCCATTTCCGCCGGGACTCGGTGCACCTGGTTGTCCAGCCCGGCGCCTTCCTCGCTGAGCAGGAACTCGGCTCCCAGCGCCTGGTTCGCGAACGACATGTCCATCACCGCAGCAGGATGCCCTTCGGCCGCAGCAAGGTTAATCAGGCGACCCTCTGACAGGAGCACGATCCGACGCCCATCGACCACATACTCCACAGCCTCGGGCCGCACTTCCTTCGGTTCGGAAGAGCTGATCTCGCGCAGCCGCCGAATATCGATCTCGACATCAAAGTGCCCGGAATTCGCCACGATTGCCCCGTCTTTCATGGCCCGGAAGTGCTCCTCCCGTATGACACTCGTGTTGCCCGTAAGCGTGAGGAAGAGATCCCCTGCCAGCACGGCCTCTGACATCGGAGCCACCTCGAAACCGTCCATCGCCGCCTCCAGGGCAACGACTGGATCGACTTCGGTGACGATCACCTTCGCCCCTGCCCCACGAGCTCTAAGGGCTACTCCGCGGCCACACCACCCGTATCCGGCTACGACGATGGTCGATCCGGCGATAAGCATGTTGGTCGCTCGCAGGACGCCATCGAGCGTCGACTGCCCCGTGCCATAGCGATTGTCGAACAGGTGCTTCGTCAGGCTGTCATTCACGGCTACCACCGGAAACTGGAGCACTCCGTCCGCCGCCATCGCGCGCAACCGAATGATCCCGGTCGTGGTCTCCTCCGTCGAGCCCCTGACCCCGGAAACCAGCGAGCGGCGCTCGTCGGCCGACAGACTCGACACCCAGGACCGCAGGGCTGATGGGAGGTCATCGAGTCGATCCAGGGCGATCATGTGTAGAGAGCCTACCAGATCCGCTCCGTCGTCCATGGTAACGGTGGGTCGATGCGCCAGCGCGGCCCGAATGTGCTCGTAGTAGCGATCGTTGTCCTCGCCTCGCACCGCATAGACGGATATCCCGCATTCCTCGACGAGGTAGGCGGCGACTTCGTCCTGGGTGGACAGAGGGTTCGATGCGCAGAGGACTACGTCGGCTCCGCCGGCCTGCAGCGTCCGCATGAGGTTTGCGGTCTCTGTGGTCACGTGCAGGCAGGCCGAAACGCGCACACCATCCAAGGGGCGCTCTCTCTCAAAGCGCTCCCGAATTTGAGTCAGCACCTGCATCGACCGGTCCGCCCACTCCGCCCGACGGCGCCCTTCCGCAGCGAGAGAAGCGTCTGCTATGTCACACGGTATCGTTGAACTCGACATGTATCTGGTCTCCACCCGTTTCAATTGTCCCTCGTTGACGCCGGTGTCAGGCCCCAGTCGCATCGCGCAGTTCCTGGGTACGATCCAGACGCTCCCAACTGAACCCGCCATCCTCCATGGGTTCGCGTCCGAAGTGTCCGTAGGTAGCGGTGCGGCGAAAGATCGGCTTCTTGAGCCCGAGCGCAGCGATTATCTCGCGCGGCCTGAGATCGAACACGGTGCGGACCGCCGATTCGAGCATCGAATCGGGAACGATTCCCGACCCGAAAGAGTTGACCATCACCGAGACCGGCTGCTCGACTCCGATCGCGTAGGCGACCTGGATTTCGACCTCCATGGCAAGGCCCGAGCCGATGAGGTTCTTCGCCACCCAGCGGGCCGCGTAGCTCGCCGACCTGTCCACCTTGGAGGGATCCTTACCACTGAACGCGCCCCCCCCGTGACTCCCCACGCCACCGTATGTGTCGACGATGATCTTGCGGCCAGTCAGGCCCGCATCACCGAGCGGTCCCCCGATCACGAACCTGCCGGTCGGGTTGATATGGTGCCTGGCCTCGGCGACATCGTACAGCGCGTCGGGCATGACCGGACCGACCACGTGCTCGATGATCGCGGATTCGATGTCGGACCGAGAGACATCGGGGTCATGCTGAGCAGACACGACCACCGTACGAATCCGCTCCGGGCCGTGATCTCCGTACTCCACGGTCACCTGGGCTTTGCCGTCCGGGCGCAGCCAGGGCATGGTGCCATCCTTGCGAACTTCAGCCAGGCGGCGGGTGATCCCGTGAGCGAGTGACACGGGCAAAGGCATCATGGCTTCCGTCTCGGCACAAGCATAGCCGAACATCATACCCTGATCGCCGGCGCCTCCGGTGTCCACTCCGAGTCCGATATCCGGCGACTGCTCGCCGATGGAAACGAGCACGGCACAGGAACGGTAGCTGAACCCATAGTCTTCCCGGTCGTATCCAATTTCTTCGATCGTATTCCGGACGATTTCCGCGTACCGAACTGCAGCCTCTGTCGTAATCTCACCCGCCAGCACGACCAATCCCGTCGAGACCAGGGTCTCACACGCGACCCTGGCTTCGGGGTCCGCCGCGATCACCGCGTCCAACACGGCGTCGGAAATCTGGTCTGCAACCTTGTCCGGATGACCTTCCGTAACCGATTCCGACGTAAACAAATGATGACTTTCAGGAACCACGCTCTCTCCGATCTGTAGACGGCTGCAGCGCCGGGCGGCCAGAAGCTACCGGGCGGCTATTCCTTTGACAACTCGACGGCGGTCTGCTCTGGGAGCAGCTCACGATCGGCAAGATAGTGAGCCAGCGCACGCCTCATCTCGTCCCCACTCTCCGCCCGATCCAGCTTGCGCATGACCTTCCCGAGTTCCTTCGCCGACACATTGCGAATCAAGTCGCGAATCTCGGGCAAACTCCTGACCGACACGCTGAACTTGCGATAGCCGAGACCCAGGAGCGCGGCCACTCCAAGAGGATCGCCAGCCAGCTCTCCGCACACGCTGAGATCCAACCCGTGCCTCGCGCTCTCCTTCACGACGCGTCGGTACATCCGGACAAGGGCGGGGTGGAGTGGGTCGTACAGCTTGCCAAGGTGCCCATTCCCACGATCCGCAGCGAGAACGTATTGGGTGAGGTCATTGGTTCCGAGACTGACGAAATCGACGTAGGGTGCCAGGAGATCCAGGGTCTCCACCGCCGCCGGAGTCTCGACCATCACGCCCAATGGAAGCCGCGCCCCGGAGTCGGCGAGCCCCAGGGACGAATACACTTCCGTCAACATGTCACGGGTGCGCTGCATTTCCTCCACGGTACAGACGAAGGGGATGAGCAGGCGCAGGTTTCCGCTCGTGGACGCCCGCACCGCTGCGCTAAGTTGGTTTCGAAACAGATCAGGCATGTCGAGACAGATTCGAATAGCCCGCCAACCCAGATACGGATTGTCCTCGGGTGGCATCTGGAGGAACAACGGAAACTTGTCACCGCCAATGTCGAATGTGCGTAGTGTGACCTCCCGATCCGGAAACGCCTCGAGGACCGAACGGTACGCCTGCAGCTGGTCTTCCTCTGCAGGGATCTCCCGCCTTCCGATGACAAGGAACTCCGAGCGGAAGAGTCCCACACCGTCCGCTCCGAGGCGCAGCGCATCCTCTGCTTCGTGTGGGAGATCCAGGTTGGCCTGGACGACCGTTCTGACCCCATCCATCGTCTCCGTCGGACGTCCAGCGACCTTCTGCAACGCCTCCCGTCGGTGCGTCGCCTGTGCAACCGCCCGATGGTAGCCTTCGACTTCCTGCGGGCTCGGGTTGATCCGGAGCTCCCCGGTTCGTCCATCCACCAGCAACCGGTCGGACTCACCGATCGACCGGAGGGGCGCTCCTACCGCCACGACCACCGGAATTCCCAGGGCCCGGGCCAGGATCACCCCGTGAGCCCCGCGAGACCCACCGGACAGCACAACGCCCAGGATGCGCTCCGGATCCAATCGAGCGGCGATGCTGGGTGGAAGCTCGCTTCCGACGAGAATGGCCGGTTCCTCCCCCTCGATGACGAGATCCGAGGGATCACCTCGGCCCAGTAGATGGGAGAGGACACGGACTCGCACGTCGTGGAGATCCGCCAGGCGGTCCACGAGCATGGCGTGAGCGGATTCCTGCATTCGGAGCCGCATCTCGAGAATCTGCCAGTCGAACGCTCTCTCGGCACACACGTAGTTGTCGCGCACGTAGGACAGGGTGCCCCGGACGAGATCCGGATCTTCGATCATCATGGCCTGCGATTCGAATACTTTTCCCTCGAACGGACCGATTCGGTGCGTCGTCTCGGCCTGCAGGTGCGACACGTACTCCAGCGCACGGCCCCTCGCCCGCCCGAAACGTTCAACTTCATCCTCTACGTCCTCTGGACGGATCGTCCGGTGTGGGACGAGAGGGATGTCCCAATCGATCCACCGAGCGGGACCCAACGCTCTGCCGGTCGAAGCACCCATCCCTTCGAGGATTCGCGACATGTCAGTTCTCAAGCTCATAGTCCGCCTCGGTCTCCCCGAAGCGATCGCTCACCAGCGCCGCCAATGCATCCAGGGCCGCCCCGGCGTCATCTCCAACGGCCCTGATCTTAAGGGTCGATCCGCATTCCGCCGCCAACATCATCACCCCCATGATGCTCTTCCCATTCACTTCCAGTCCCTCCTTCTCGACCGTAATCTTAGCCGTGAAACGGGAGGACAACTTCACGAACTCGGCGGCCGGTCGAGCATGAAGGCCGTACTTGTTCCGAATGACGACGACCCTCTCACCCTGGTCACCGTTCGCGCCCCGCCGAATCGAATCGCTCATCGACTCAACCTACCAGCCCGCCCAGAAGCCACAACACAGGGGCTAGGACCAGGAAGAACGCACCCGCTCGGCCTCCCTGCCGTGGGAACCGGAAGGCTAGAAGAGCGACCACCACCCCCATCCCGAGAAGCGCCGCCGGTGCCAGCGCGATCGCCGATTGGCGCACTATGACCGCTGCGAGAACCAGCGCGACTCCTCCAGTCAGAAGGATGTTCACCGGCCAGACGCGTTCGGCCCACCGCTCCAGCCACGCACCCTTCAGCAAGCGACCAACATCCAGCCCCGCCTGCCAGCCCGTCGCGTATGCCCAAACTCGAACGGCGACGTGTCCCGCGTTGTAGACGAGCAGAAACACCCCCACGCTCCAGCCCGGCGAGGCGCCCAGCAGGAAGGTCAGCGTGCCGATCAGGACGCAAATGGGTCGCCACTGCCCCCAGACCGCTCGATCTCCAACGGTACCCAGCGGGCCCCGCAGCGCTGTCCTGAATTTCTCGATAGTGTCCGGGGCGACCTCGTCCTGCTCGAGGCGTCCGAGCGCGGCCACGGCCATTGCGCACAGGTACGGATGTCCGTTGAACGAACGCATGCTCCTCTCGACCGACTCCCGGAGCCTAACCGGATCGCCGGCGTGGATACGCCGTAGCAACGGGAGCATGGCATAGGCCACGCCGGTGCCGACGAGGCTCGAGTAGTTCCACGACCCCTGAATGGCAAAAGTCCTGGACCACGCCGCGAGATGATCCAACCGCAACTGTCTCACGCGAGCCCTGCCCAGACCAGGAGAAGCCCCAGCGCCGCGCCCACCAAGAGCAGGGGCCAGCCCCGCACTCCGAAGGCCGACGCCCGGCCCGCGGCCCCCGCGGAGGCGGCCAGGCCCAGTACCAGGGCGGCGACCGCGTAGCGCCCGAGATCGGAGGGCCCGGTCCCGACCGCAAGGGTCACGACCAACACCGAGGGAACAAGGAATGCCGCCACGAGGATGGCGCCCCGCAACCCATCAAGCCAGATAGCCAGCCGGTGACGTTGCTCCAGCAGCCCCGGATCTGCGGCTAGCTCTCCGACCGGACTCATGATCCGCTCGTTGAGCCTCCGTCTGACATGGACCGTCACGGTACCGACCCATGCGAGCGCCCAGCCGATGGCGACAGACACCAGGAGCGCGCCGATCGCCGCGCCTCCTGACGCTGCGTACGATGCGCCCGCTACCAGACCGGCGGGCCCGGTGTCCGGATACTTCGCCGCGCCAAACGGAGGGTGTCTCAAGGCGAACATCTCCAGTAGTGCCCCGACGAAGATTCCGGCGACCGGATTTCCAAGAAGCCAGCCACCGATCGTCGCGGAGACCAGGGGGCGAGACATCATGACCTGCGGCCACGAGACAGCGTCCATGCCGAGGGCCCCTCCAGCCAGGACGGCGAGGATCCACGTTCCGGGGCCCAGGTATAACTCACTCCACGACATCGACCAGATCCTCCAGACCGACTTCCTTGCCCGCCGGAAGGTCCCGCGCCGTGACGCCGGCCGAGGCCTTGTGAATGGCTGTCAGGTCCGACTCCTCACCGGGACTGAGATGGACATATGTCAGCACTCTGCGCCGATCGCCCCTTGCGTGAAGACCGCCCAGGTTGACTCGCCTCTCCGACAGCAATCCGGACTCCGCCAACTCTCGCATTTGCGAGGTCCCTCGAGTCAGCAAAGCCCCGCGACCGTCGCGCGAATCCAACTCCTCGAACCGCTCCACCGCCTCGGCCACGGAAACGAAATAGGCCGCCGTCTTCTCGGCCAGGCCGGCGCCGTATATGTCCTGCTCCCAGTCGCTGGCGGCCAGGTCGTCATCCACCACGACGTAGAAATCGATGCCCAATCGCATGCCCCAACCCACAATCACCTGTCCGTGGAGCAATCGTTCATCGACGCGAAACAGTGCGAGAGTCACGGCAACGAATCCGGCAGGTAGGCAACGGCACCGGCCCGTCCCTTTTCTACCGCGCGCTGGGCGAGATCAGAGACACACAGGTCACGATGGAAGACGAAGTCGAGGAGCATCGGGAGGTTCACGCCTGAAACCACAGGTGCACCCACCCCCTCCCCACTCACGATCCTTGCGGCATGCGCGCAGCTTCCGCTGGCGAGGTCCACGAAGACCAGCGCCGTCCGCCGGCCTACGGCCTCCCTGATCCTCTCCGCCAGCACGTCCGGGGAGCACCCGGCGTTGCTGATCGGCAACAGGGCACCTGCAACGCCGGAGATGGACTCGGTCGTCTCGACGAGACACCTGGCCAGGTTGCCGTGCGCGACCACGACACCCTGGACCTCACTCATAGTCCTCCTCGAGGTAGTCCTTCACTGGTCTCATCAGACGACGCATGTTCTGGTCAAACATCCTCGCGCTGTCGACACCCGCATAGCGAAGGAGATGGTCCATCGCGACCACTTCGCTGATCACGGTGATGTTCTTTCCCGGATTCAAAGGAATCACCACCCTGGGGATCGTTGTATCGAGGATGTCGGTCGTGTCTCGCTCCAATCCAGTACGATCATAGCTGGCACTCTCTCGCCAATGCTCCAATTGCACGACAACCTCAATGCGCTTCTGCTGACGCACGGCGCGCACTCCGAACAGCGCCCGCACATCGATGATCCCGATCCCGCGGATTTCCATGTGGTGCTGCTGCTGCTCGTGAGCCTGTCCGATGAGCACGTCGAATCCACGCCGCCTCACAAGAACGACATCGTCTGCGACGAGACGATGTCCCCTCTCGACGAGGTCAAGGACGCACTCACTCTTGCCGATGCCGCTCGCCCCCACAAAGAGCAAGCCGACTCCATAGACGTCCGCAAGTGATCCGTGAATCGCCGTGGCCGGAGCGAACTCCTCCTCGAGGAACGGCTTGATCCGTCTGTAGAACTCGCCGGTCTTGAGCTTGGACTGTAGAACCGGGATCGATCGTTCCTCCGCTATAACCAGCAACTCTGGCGGAGCCTCCAGGCCCTTGGTCACGAATACGACCGGCACGTCGGACCCGAGGAATCCGTCGAGAATGTCTCGCCTCCGGTCGGCGTCCATCGATCGCAGGTACATGACCTCGGTCTCCCCGAGGACCTGCATCCGCCGACTCGGAAATCGGTCCGTGAACCCCGCAAGGACCAGTCCCGGGCTGGATATGTCCGAACTCGTGATCTCACGAGCCAGGCCCTCATGTCCGGCCACGAGAACGAGGTCGAGACTCTTCTGCCGCTGCTCGAACAGGTCGGCGACGTGCAGTACGCTCACAACTCGTCGTCCTCCACGGCGACCACGGGGATCTCGGGAATGGCCTTGCGTTCTCTGATCTTCCCACGACGCGTCTTGAGCTGCCTGGAGAGCTTCTCGTAGAGCCGATCTATCGCCGTCCGAAAGTCCGACGCTTCCGCCCCAGCGTGGATTCCCGCCCGACGCCGAGTCGTGACGTTAGCCTCGATCAAGCATCGCTTCTTCTCCTCCGACAGGGTCACGTCGATGCGAGCGATGTTCTCGTCAAACCGGCCGAGCCGGTTGAAGCGCTCTTCCAGGTGCTCTCTGAGGCTATCGGCCAGTTCCACGTGCCTTCCAGAGATGATGATCTGCATCGAAACCCCCCTCTAGCGTGAAGCGGACATCCGCAAGATACCCTCCAACTCACCCGTAGTCGCCTCCCACGTGAAATGCTCGGCGTGCTCGAGGGCGCAGGCGCCCATCTGCTCTCTCAATTCCTCGTCCTCGATGAGTCGGCGAAGCGCACTGGCCCACGCGTCAACGTCGTCATGTGTCACGAGAAAGCCAGTCCGGCCGTCGAGTACCGATTCCCGAAGACCCGGCGAATCGCTCGCCACTGACGGCGTACCACAAGCCGCTGCCTCCACGTTGGTGATTCCCCAGCCTTCCTTGGGCGACGGATAGACATTGACCCATGCCGAGCTGAGAATCCTGACCTTCTCTTCTTCTGAGACGAACCCGCGAAAACTCACCCGGTTCCCAAGGCCCAGGTCGTCGGCCACTCGCTCCAGGCGCTCAGCGTCATCCCCCTGCCCTACGACAAGGAAACGGACATCGACGCCATCCGCCAGAAGCCGCGCCACGGCCTGCATCACGAGGTCAATCCGCTTGTAGCGGCGGAGCCGTCCAACGTAGACGACCGTAGCTTCCCGCGCTCGGGGCGCCGTCCTCGCGAAAATGGCGTGATCGATTCCCGGGTAGCTGACGTGTATCCGCTCTGGCGCAAAACCTCGTCCCTCCAGATCCGACGCCGTGCTGTCAGAAATGACCGCGAAATCACAGTCGCCATAGACGGCTGGCATGAGTCGTTCCGCCGCCCATACCGTCGCGGCGATCGGAAAGATCTCCTGTTGGAACGCCGTGGACCCAAAAAGATGGGGTACGAGGCCGACTACCGGCACGCGCGTCCACAGGGGCGTGAAGAGCGGAAGCTTGTTGATGTCCTCGACCAGGACATCGAACCGCGCTCTCCCTTCCGTGAGCCTTCGGAAACCCGCACCTACATGAAGCGGAAAGGTGTAGCGGCTACCGCACCGTACGATTTGCATTCCGTCCACGACCGATTCATCTGGTGCTCCGTCCCAGCCGGAGACCAGCAGACTGATCTCGTGTCCCCGCAACGCCATTCTGCCGAAGATCTCGTGCAGGTGCACCTCCGCACCGCCCGCTTCGGGATTGAGCCTGTCCTGCCAATTGACGACCAGAATTCGCAAGGTGATCCGGTCGATTCAGGGATTAACGATTTCTCGGCCGACAGCGTCGAGCACGCCATTCACGAAGCCCGGACTGTCGTCACTGCCGTATCTCTCCGCAAGGCGGATTGCTTCGTGGATCGCGACCCGGTGCGGAACATCGTCCATCGCGACCATCTCGACCGTGCCGATGCGGAGGATGTTACGGTCGATGGCCGAGAGCCGGTCCAGGCGCCAGTTCGGCATACTCGCTTCGATACGGGTGTCGCACTCTTCGAGCCGCTCTTCCAGGGCCAGGAGGAGCCGGTCGATGTAGCCACGGTAGCGCGGACTGACGGTTCTGCCGTGCAACGCATCTCGGGCCCATTCCCGAACGCCCCCGTCACCAGCCATGTCCCAACCGTACATGACCTGGAGTACCCAACTCCGCGCCCTGGACCGAGGATTCGCCGGTTTCATCGCAGCCGAGAAGCGAGATCGCACATCTCCAGAACTGCCTGCGCTACCTCTTCTCCCTTGTTTCCCTTCTCCCCTCCAGCCCTGGCGGAGGCCTGCTGTCCGTCCTCGGTCGTCAGGAGTCCAAAACCGATCGGAACGTCAGACTCCCGGGCCAGGGCCTGAAGGCCCACCGTTGCTCCCATCGAAACGTACTCGAAGTGCGGGGTCTCGCCCCTGATTACACAACCGAGGGCCAGAATGCCGTCGTACTTGACGTGCCTCAGGGCGAGTCGAACGCCCAGGGGCAACTCCCACGCCCCGGGGACGTGCACCACGTCGATGTTCGCGCGATCAACACCCTTTGCCTCGAGGCATTCCAGCGCACCGGTCTCCAGTCTTGCCGTGATGGGCTCGTTGAAACGGCTGACCACCAGACACAGCCGCAGGTCCCGCCTTTCGGTCGCCCTCTCGTCCAAGACCATCAGGACTCGAGCAGATGGCCCAGCTTGTCGCGCTTGACCTCGAGGTACTCGTGGTTCAAGTCCGTCGGCTGGACTTCCAGGGGGAGGCGATCGCTGATCTCCAGCCCGAAGCCCTCTAGCCCGGTGAGCTTCTTCGGGTTGTTCGTCATGGCCCGGATCCTCGTCAGGCCGAGATCGAGGAGGATCTGAGCGCCGATTCCATAGTTCCGGAGGTCAGGGGGAAAGCCGAGCAGCTCGTTCGCTTCCACCGTGTCATGTCCCCGATCCTGCAACTCATAGGCGCGAAGTTTATTGAGCAGTCCGATTCCCCGGCCTTCCTGGTCGAGGTAGACGATCACGCCGGCCCCTTCCTCCGCCACTCTCCGCATCGCTGCCTGGAGCTGTGGGCCGCAGTCGCACCGCCCCGATCCGAATACGTCCCCTGTTAGACACTTCGAGTGGACCCTCACCAGCACATCTTCGACACCTGCGACATCGCCGTGCACGAGGGCAATGTGCTCTCTGTCATCGACGAGATTCGAGTAGCCGATCACGCTGAACTCACCATACGGAGTGGGAAGCGTCGCTTCGGCGACCCGGCTGACCAACCGCTCATTCTTGAGGCGGTACGAGATGATCTGCGCGACGGTTATGAACGGCATATCATGCTCGGCCGAGAACTTCTCGAGCTCCGGACGTCGGGCCATCGTGCCATCTTCGTTGAGGATCTCGCAGATCACTCCCGCGGCAGGCAGCCCGGCCAGCCGCGCCAGGTCCATGGACGCCTCCGTCTGCCCGACCCTCTGAAGCACTCCGCCGGTCTTCGCCCGCAGGGGAAAAATGTGCCCTGGACGGATGAGGTCGGAGGGCTTGGAATCCTCCGAGACGGCCACCTGGATCGTGCGGGCCCTGTCGGCCGCCGATATCCCAGTAGTCACGCCCAATTCAGGCGTGGCGTCGATCGACACGGTGAAGGCGGTCCCGTTGGGATCCTGCCCCCGTCCGTCCGACATGAGCGGGAGGTCGAGGCGGTCGGCGATCTCGGGCGACAGAGTCAAGCAGACGAGCCCGCGCCCATGGGTGGCCATGAAGTTGATGATCTCGGGCGTGACGCGCTCCGCGGCGCAGACGAGATCGCCTTCATTCTCACGATCCTCGTCGTCGGCCACGATCACCAGCCCACCGGACCGGATCGCGTCTATGGCTTCACGTACTAGTTGATCTTCAGAGGACAACACCTGACGACCCCCCTCTGGGTTGAGATTCAAGCCGCACCCGCTTCCCGGTACGGTCGGAGCAACTGGTCCACGTACTTGCCCACGAGGTCGGCTTCGAGATTGACTCTGGTAGCCGCCTCGAGCCTACGGACGTTGGTATGCTCCCATGTATACGGAATGATCGCCACTTCCGCGACGTCCTGAAAGAGCCGGTT